>CAZKDU010000206.1:0-4104 GCA_964551485.1 uncultured Burkholderiaceae bacterium | reverse complement strand
CCGGCGCTGTTGCGCCGGGTCGCACCGAACAGCGCCTCGGGCAGGGGCAGGCCGGGCCCGGGTTCGGACCAGGCGGCGGCCAGCGGCGAGGCCAGCAGCTCGGCAGCCGGCACGGCCGGGTCGGCCAGGCGGTGCACGAAGGAGGCGTTTGCGCCGTTCTCGAGCAGGCGCCGCACCAGGTAGGCGAGCAGCTCGCGGTGTGTGCCCACGGGCGCGTAGACCCGCACCGGCAGCCCGGGCGGCAGCACCCGGTACAGGCCGCTGCCCATGCCGTGCAGGCGCTGCAGCTCGAACGCGGCGCCGCGCCGCTCGGCCAGTTGCAGCACGGCGGCCGCGGTGGCGGCGTTGTGGGTGGCGAACTGCGGGAACACCGCGTCGGGCGCGGCCAGCAGGGCCTGGGCACAGGCCAGGTAGCTGACGTCGGTGTAGGCCTTGCGCGTGAACACCGGGTACTGGGCCAGGCCCAGTTCCTGGGCGCGCTTGACCTCGCTGTCCCAGTAGGCACCCTTGACCAGGCGGCAGGTCAGGCGCAGCCGCTGGCGCCGCGCCAGCGCCACCACCCAGGCCACGACCTCGAGAGCGCGGGTCTGGTAGGCCTGCACCGCCAGGCCCAGGCCGGCCCAGCCCGGGCAGTGCCAGGCCACGTGGGCGCTCAAGGCCTCGAACACGCTGAGCGACAGGCCCAGGCGCTCGGACTCCTCGGCGTCCAGGGTGAGCTGCAGTCCGGCAGCCGCAGCCTGGTCGCACAGGCCACTCAGACGCGGCAGCAGCTCGGCCAGCACGCGCGGGCGCTGCGCCTCTTCATAGCGCGGGTGCAGGGCACTGAGCTTGACGGAGATGCCGTCGGCATCGGCGCCGCCGGGCACGCCTTGCACGCCTTGGCCGGGCCGGGCCTGGGCCAGCTCGGACAGGGCCTGGGTGTAGGCGGCCAGGTAGCGCGCAGCGTCCTCGGCGCTGCGCGCGCCCTCGCCGAGCATGTCGAAGCTGAAGCGCGGTTCGGCGCGGCCGGCGTGGCGCGCGTCGGCGCGCAGGCCCTGGGCGCGCCGACGGGCCTGGGCCAGGTCCTGGCCCAGCACGAACTGCCGGCCCAGCAACTGCACGGCACGCACGGTGGCGGCCACCACGGCCTGGCCACCGTGCCGCGCCAGCAGGCCCGGCGCTTCGCTGCCGGGCAGCAGGGCCTGGGCCAGGGCCAGCACCTGGCCCGACAGGGGGGCGCCGGCCTCGCCGGCCCCAGGCGGCGCACCCTCGGCCTGGGCCCGGCCGAGCTGGTCGACCGTGAGGGCCAGTGCGGTGTCGGCGTCGGGCACACGCAGCAGGGCCTCGGCCAAGCGCATCAGGGCCAGGCCTTCGGCGCTGGAGATCGGGTGCTCCTGCAGCAGGCGCTCCAGCGCCCAGGGCGGGCTGCCGTGCTGGCGCACGGCCTCGACCCAGGGCCGGGCCCGGCCCTGCACCGCGCCCCAGTCCAGCGCCTGGTCCAGCCCGCTCAGGCAGGCCTGCAGCACGGCGGCCTCGGGGCGGTCGGGGTCAGGCAGTTCGACGGCATGGAAGACCAGGGGACGGGCGGACATGGGACACCTCCGGTGCGCAGCGAATGTCTCCATGGTGCTTGGCCACAACACAAATAAGTCACCAAATTTGCATGATTTACCGAATAATTCACCAGACATGAGCGACCCCGCCCACGCCCTGGACCGGCTCGACCGGCGCATCCTTCAGGTGCTTCAGGCCGACGGCCGCATCAGCAACCTGAAGCTGGCCGAGGCGGTGGCGCTGTCGCCCACGGCCGTGCTGGCGCGGGTGCAGCGCCTGCTGCGGGAGGGCTACATCCTGGGCTACGAGGCGCGGCTGGACCCGCTCAAGCTCGGGCGCGGCCTGCTGGTGTTCGTGGAGGTGCAGCTGGACCGCACCACACCCCATGTGTTCGAGGCCTTCAAGGCCGCGGTGCAGGTGCACGAAGAGATCCTGGAGTGCCACATGGTGGCCGGTGGCTTCGACTACCTGCTGAAGACACGCATGGCCGACATGACGGCCTACCGCGCCTTCGCTGGCGACGTGCTGTGGCAGCTGCCCGGGGTGCGCGAGACCCGCACCTACGCGGTGATGGAAGAGGTCAAGCACACGACCCGGCTGCCGCTGGCCTGAGCCGGGCCGGCTGCGGTCGGCGGGCATGGACAGGCCCGGTCGGTGCCGCCACAATCGGTCCACGCGCCCGGGCCTCGCGCCTGTGGCCGCCCGCCCCGCCCCGCCCCAAGGAAAAATCACCATGAAACACCCCCTTGCGCTCCTTACGCTGGCCTGCGCCGCCGGCACCGCCCTGGCTCAGGACATGAAGCCCGGTCTCTGGGAAATCCAGAACAAGATGGGCGGCGGCCCGCAGGCCGACAAGATGCAACAGCAAATGGCCAAGATGCAGCAGCAGATGGCCAGCATGCCGCCCGAGCAGCGCAAGATGATCGAGGACATGATGGCCAAGCAGGGCGTGCAGATGGGGGCCGCAACCGGCGGCGGCATGAGCGTCAAGGTGTGCCTGACCAAGGAAATGATCGAGCGCCGCGAGATGCCTGCCAACCAGCGCGGGGACTGCAAGTCCGAGGTGTCGCCGCGCGTCGGCAACACCATGAAGGTGAAGTTCAGCTGCAGCAGGCCGGCCTCCAGCGGCGAGGGCACCTACACCTTTCTCGGGCCCGAGGCCTACAAGTTCAACATGGTGATGACCCACCAGGAAGAAGGCAAGCCACAGACCATGACCATGGACGGCGCGGGCAAGTGGCTGGGTGCCGACTGCGGCCCCATCAAGCCGATGCAGCCACCCAAACAGTAGGACCGGAGAGCGGGGGCCCGAGGGCCCGGCGTCCGGGCTCAGGCCGCGGGCCGCGGGCGCTGGCCGAAGATGGCCGTGCCCACCCGCACCATGGTGCTGCCGGCGTGGATGGCCGCCTCCAGGTCGGCCGACATGCCCAGCGACAGGGTGTCGAACCGCTCCCAGCCCGGCAACCGTGCCGCGCGGATCTGCTCAAAAATGGCCGCAGCCCTTGTGTGCAGGTCTTTCTGTGCTATGAAATCAGGAGCAGGCTCGGGAATGCTCATGAGCCCACGCAGCGCCAGCCCGGGCCGGCCGGCGACCTCGCGCGCCAGCGCCAGGGCCTCGTTGGGTGCTACGCCGGCCTTGTTGGGGCCGCCATCCACGTTGACCTGCAGACAGACCTGCAGCGGCGCCAAGTGCGGCAGGCGCTGGGCGCTCAGGCGCTCGGCCAGCCGGGGCCGGTCCAGCGTGTGCAGCCAGTCGAAATGCTCGGCCACCAGGCGCGACTTGTTGGCCTGCACCGGACCGATGCAGTGCCACTCACCCGCCGGAGCGGCCGGGCCCCGGGTCTGCTGCCAGGCGCGCACCGCGGCGATCTTGGCCACGCCTTCCTGCAGGTAGTTCTCGCCGAAGGCGGCCTGGCCGGCCTGCAGGGCCTCGAGCACGGCGTCGGCGCCGAAGGTCTTGGACACGGCGAGCAGGCGCACGCCGGCCGGGTCACGGCCGGCCGCCTGGCAGGCGGCGCGGATGCGGGCGTGCACGGCGTGCAGCTGGTCGGCCACGGTCGGCATGGTCAATTTCCACTGAAAACGGTCGATATTCGGTATGCTGCGGATTATTGATGCAATCGCATCCGCCCCCCTCTGAACCCGCTGCGGAACCGCCCTGTGGACATCACCCAACTGCTGGCCTTCAGCGTCAAGAACAATGCCTCCGACCTGCACCTGTCGGCCGGGCTGCCGCCGATGATCCGCGTGCACGGCGACGTGCGCCGCATCAACGTGGAGCCGCTCGACCACAAGACCGTGCACGGCATGGTGTACGACATCATGAGCGACACCCAGCGCAAGGCCTACGAGGAGTTCCTGGAGTGTGACTTCTCGTTCGAGATCGACGGACTGGCGCGCTTCCGGGTCAACGCCTTCAACCAGCACCGCGGCGCCGGCGCGGTGTTCCGCACCATCCCCTCGGAGGTGCTGACGCTGGAGCAGCTCAAGGCACCGCGCATCTTCGCCGAGCTGGCACTCAAGCCGCGCGGCCTGGTGCTGGTGACCGGCCCCACGGGCAGCGGCAAGTCG
>CAZKDU010000205.1:0-4121 GCA_964551485.1 uncultured Burkholderiaceae bacterium | reverse complement strand
GCCATGACCACGCTGGCGCAGTCGGTCAGCGGGATGAAGCCGATCTTGACCTCTTCCTTCTCGGGCTTGTCGGAGCCGGCGGCGTACACCGTGGCGCGCAGGGCCGGGCTCAGGCCCACGGCGCCCACGGCGGCGGTCTGCAGCACGGTGCGGCGGCTCAGGTTGGTTTTCAGAAGGTCGGTCATGTGGCAACTCCCAGTCAAAGGTAGAAGGTCAAAGCACAAAGCAAAAAAGGCGTCCTCACCGCACCGGGGCTGGAGGCACGTGTCACATGCACTCGAGCACCCGGCTGGGTGGGGACGCCTTTGTCCTGTCTGCCTGGCGGCCCCCGCCGTTGGGGGTGGTCAGGCAAGCGGCCTTCATTGGCCTTGCCAGGGGTACTGCAAGGGGTGTGCCAGCTTTTGGAATCCGTGATTTGCTATCAAAATGAAAGCAAGCACGCCAATGCTGATAAGGGCTGGGGGGTGATTCGATTAAAGTTTGAGGAAAGCCGGGGTGGCCATGCACCGGGTTTGTGCGCTGCACCAAGCCGGGGGTGGTGCGCTGCCGGCAGGGGGCGCACGCCAGTGCGGCGCGCCCCTGCGTGGGGCCTTCAAGTCAACAGGTCGGCCACGTCGAGCATGCGCTGGGCCACGTCCACCAGGCGCAGGTTCTTGTCCATGGCACTCTTGCGCAGGCGCTCGTAGGCCTGCTGCTCGCTCAGGCCCTGACGCTGCATCAGCAGGCCCTTGGCGCGGTCGATGGTCTTTCGGTCCTTGAGCTCGGTGCGGGCCTCGGCCAGCTCGGCGCGCAGGGCCTGCTCGTGCTGGAAGCGCGCCATGGCGACGTCCAGCACCGGGCGGATGCGCTCGGGCGCCAGGCCGGCCACCACGTAAGCCGACACACCCGCGGCCAGGGCATCGCGCACATGGGTGGTGTCGTCGTCGTTGGTGAACAGCACCACCGGGCGGCGTTCGTCGCGGGTGGCCACCACCACGTGCTCGAGCGCGTCGCGTGCCTCGCTCTCGGCGTCCACGATGATCATGTCCGGCTGCAACTGGGCCAGGCGTTCGCCCATGAAGGCATCGGCCGGCAGCACGGCGATCAGGTTGTAGCCGTTTTCCAGCAGGCCGATGCGCAGGGCGCGCGAACGCTCGGCCTGGACCAGGGCATGGGCGTCCGTCGGGTCGTCCACCACCAGATCGGGGGCAACGACCACGATGCGCAGGGCTTCCTTGGGTGGTGTCATTGTCCAGATTTACGCAAGAGTCGAGCCAGATTTTGCTTCCCCTACACTCGGCCCATGATTGTGTTGGGAATCGAATCGTCCTGCGACGAAACCGGGGTGGCTTTGGTCGAAACCGAGGGCCAGGCGCTGCCGCGCCTGCGCGCGCACGCCCTGCACAGCCAGGTCGAGATGCACCAGGCCTATGGCGGCGTGGTGCCCGAGCTGGCCAGCCGTGACCACATCCGCCGCGTGCTGCCGCTGGCGCAGCAGGTGCTGCACCAGGCCGGGGCGACGCTGGCCCAGGTGGACACCGTGGCCTACACCCGCGGCCCGGGCCTGGCCGGTGCGCTGCTGGTCGGGGCCGGGGTGGCCTGTGCCTTGGGCGCGGCGCTGGACTGCCCGGTGCTGGGCGTGCACCACCTCGAGGGGCACCTGCTGTCGCCGTTCCTGAGCGCGGACGCGCCCGAGTTCCCCTTTGTGGCGCTGCTGGTCTCGGGTGGCCACACCCAGCTCATGCAGGTGGATGGCGTGGGCCGATACACCCTGCTGGGTGAGACCATCGACGACGCCGCGGGCGAGGCCTTCGACAAGTCGGCCAAGCTGCTCGGGCTGGGCTACCCGGGTGGGCCGGCGTTGTCGCGCCTGGCCGAGCAGGGTGACGCCCAGGCCTTTGCGCTGCCGCGCCCGCTGCTGCACAGCGGTGACCTGGATTTCTCGTTCGCCGGTCTGAAGACCGCCGTGCTGACCCAGGCGCGCAAGCTGGGTGACGACCTGGCCTTGCGCCGGGCCGACCTGGCGGCCAGCACCGAGGCGGCGATTGTGGAGGTGCTGCTGAAGAAATCGTTGGCCGCGCTGCGCCAGACCCGGCTGCGCCGGCTGGTGGTGGCCGGTGGGGTGGGGGCCAACCGGCGCCTGCGCGAGCAGCTCAATGCCGCCTGTGCACGGCAGGGGGTGCGGGTGCACTACCCCGAACTGCACCTGTGCACCGACAACGGCGCCATGATCGCCATGGCCGCGGCCATGCGGCTGCAGACGGGGGGGCAGGTGGCCAGCCGTGCCTACGCCTTCGACGTCAAGCCGCGCTGGCCGCTGGCCGAGCTGTCGTTCACTGCACCGTGAGCGGCACCACCTGGCTCACCGGCTGCTTGCGCGCCAGCTTGAGTGTGAGCACACCGTGCTCCAGGCGCGCTTCGCTGGCGCTGGCGTCCACGTCCTGCGGCAGCTCGTAGGCGGCCTTGAAGGTGCGCGGGGCGTCGGCCAGTGTCTCGATGCGCACCACATTGGCCTCGATGCCGATGTTCAGGTGCTCCTTGCCCAGGCCGGGCAGGTCCAGGCTCAGCGTGAAGGCCTGCTCGCCCTGCTCGAAGCGCACGTGGCGGCCGGCGCTGGTGCTGGGCAGGGTGTCGTTGAGGAAGCGCTCCAGGCTGCGGTCCAGGGCGCGCAGGGACGGGGCGTAGGCGGTGCGGCGGATGACGGGGGTGAAGAACATGGCAACTCCTCAATCGAAAGGGACGCGGTGTCAGGGCGGTCCCGGGGTCCGTGCGGCGCTCAACCGTGATTGCCGCTTGACCTGAAACTGCGCGCCGCGCCAGCGTTTTCAAGGGGCGTCGGGCGCAGAAAAAGTGGGGTGGTGGGTGCTTGAAATTCAGCCACTTGCCACCACGCGTGCCGCACCGCTGCGAGCGGCTGGGCCGAGGCGGCGGACCTGGGGCGACGGGGCGAGGCAAGGGCGCCGCATGCCCGCTCGGCGCAGGGCCTATCCGGGCGCTGGTCGGGGGCCTGTCATGGGCAGGCCGGGCCGGGTTATAATCCCAGGCTTCGCTTGAAAAAAGCGGAAAACCCGGTGGGCTTGGTGCCTGCCGGCCACACGGCGCGGGCCAGTTCACCCGCGTTCGCAAGTCCAACCCCGCTGCGGCCCGCTGCTGCGGCACCACAGGAACACCCGATGACCATCATCAAAGCCGACATCGTCAAAGACAACGCCCGCGCCGCCAACGACACGGGCAGCCCGGAAGTCCAGGTGGCGCTGCTGACCGCGCGCATCAACCACCTGACCCCGCACTTCAAGGCCAACGCCAAGGACCACCACGGTCGCCGCGGCCTGCTGCGCATGGTGAGCCGCCGCCGCAAGCTGCTCGACTACCTGAAGGCCAAGGACGCAGACCGCTACACCGCGCTGATCGCCAAGCTGGGCCTGCGCAAGTAAGTGTGCACCGCATGAAAAACGCCTGAGTTGGTTCGCTGGCTCAGGCGTTTTTTACTTTTTCATCCCTTTGGAGGCCTGCAACGCAGAGCGAAGCTGTGTCATTCCAGAAGTCGGCCAGGCCGGCTTCTGGAATGGCATCGTGTTCTGAATTGCGCTCCAGCCCTTGCGGAATGGGCTTATTCCGCTATCAAAAAAGGAGCAATCATGAGCCTCTTCAACAAAGTCAGCAAAACCTTCCAGTGGGGCCAGCACACGGTCACCATGGAGACGGGCGAGATCGCTCGCCAAGCCAGCGGCGCCGTGTTGGTGAACATCGAGGGCACCGTGGTGCTGGCCACTGTGGTCGGCTCCAAGAGCGCCAAGCCGGGCCAGGACTTCTTCCCGCTGACGGTCGACTACATCGAGAAGACCTATGCCGCCGGCAAGATCCCGGGCAGTTTCTTCAAGCGTGAAGCAAAGCCCAGCGAGCTGGAGACCCTGACCAGCCGCCTGATCGACCGCCCGATCCGCCCGCTGTTCCCCGAGGGCTTCCTCAACGAAGTGCACGTGGTCATCCACACCGTGTCGCTGAACCCCGAGGTCGATGCCGACATCGCCGCCATGATCGGCGTCAGCGCCGCGCTGTCGATCTCCGGCATCCCGTTCGCCGGCCCGATCGGCGCTGCGCGCGTCGGCTACATCAACGGTGAGTACGTGCTGAACCCGGGC
>CAZKDU010000204.1:0-4125 GCA_964551485.1 uncultured Burkholderiaceae bacterium | reverse complement strand
AACCTGGGTTCGCTCGCCCCCCTGGCCCTGGTGGCGGGGGCGCTGGGGTGGTTGGGGTGGCAACAGGCCAGGCCGCCGACCCAGGCCCGGCCGTAGCCGGCCACGGCCAGCAACCAACCGCCACACGCCAACTGCGCGCTCAGGCGCCCGGCGGCGTGTCGGCAGGCTTGACCAGCCGGGCCACAATGCGCCGGGTGATGGGTGCCACCACCAGCACCACCGGAAACGCCACCGCCCAGGCCGTGAGCCACGCGCCCAGCCAGAGGTGCAGAAACGCCGGGCCCAGGCCCGCCGCCCGCGCGGTGGAAATGCCAGACACCAGCAACGACATCAGGCCCGACAGGATGAGGCCAAACAGCACAGGGGCAGCACGGGCAGGGAACATGGGGCGGCTTTCAGGGCAGGGGTACACACACCCACAGTGCACCACACGGCCGCGCCTGCGGCGGTCGCCTGTGCAGCAACTGGGTGGCAACTGGGTGGTAATTGGGTGGCCTGCAGTGCCAGAATGTTGGCACCCCCTGCCCCCGATTGCCCCCCCACACCGAGGAGACCACATGGCGGTTTATGTGATGGTTGACATCGAGGTGCTCGACGAGCACCGGTACGCGCAATACCGCCAGCAGGCCCCGGCCACCATTGCCGCCCACGGCGGGCGCTACCTGGCGCGGGGTGGGGCCACCGAGGTGCTGGAGGGCTCTTGGTCGCCCAAGCGCTGCGTGCTCCTGGAGTTTCCAGACATGGCGCATTTCAGGGCCTGGTGGACCTCACCCGAATACGCGCCGCTGCGCGCGCTCCGGCAGCAAACGACCCGCTCTCACCTCGTGGTCACACAGGGCCTGTGACGGCCTGCAGGTCAGCCCACGCCCCATACCGACCACGCCAGCACCAGCTGCGCCACGAAGTACGTGGGCCAGCCCCAGAGCCGGTTGACGTAGGCCAGTTGCACAAAGCGGTCGCGCGCCACCGAGAGGTCGGACGCGGCGAACAGCACGGCGCCGGCCAGCACGGGCCAGCGGCCGGTAGCGGCGGCGTGGCCGGCGGCGGTGATGCACATGGCCAAGATCACGGCCACGTAGGCCAGCACCGGGGCCTTGAAGTCCGGCGTCACATGCGGCAGCAGCCAGCGCAGCACGCCCCAGCCCACCCCCGCGGCGAGCACGGCCGCGCCCGCCATGGCGGCGGACGACAGCGGGCCCGTGAGCGCAAAGGCCGCGGCAAACGCCAGGTGCGAGAGCAGAAACGCCCCCAGCCCGGCCAGGAAGGCCTGGGCGTGGCGGGCCAGCAGCAGCGCGTCACCGAGCCAGCCCAGCACCAGGGCCAGCAGCAGCCACTGCCCATAGCGCGAGGCCGGCGCGCCCAGCACCAGGGCCAGGGCCACGAAGCAGCTGCTGGCGCCGAGCTTGCCAAGCACACGGCCCAGCGGGCGCTCGTGGTGGTCGGCCCACAGCAGGCCGGCGACACAGACCAGGCAGGCCAGGGTCAGGCCCCAGGGCAGCCACAGCAGGGGTGGGGTGAGGTCGGTGACATGGGCCATGGTGAGCAGGCGGGGTGGGTTCAGGGCCGGGGCATGGGTATAGGCATGGGCCCCGGGGCGCGGCACCACCGCCGCGCTGGCCACCCCCTGCGGCTCAGACCACACAGGCGGTGCAGGGGCCAGGCATCGGCGCGGGCACTGGTCGGCGCATTCTGCGGTGTGGCCACGGGCTTGCCAAGCGGGGGAACCTGGGGACGGCCGCGGCCCGGCGGCTGCACCGGGCCACGCCCTGGGGTCAGAGCCAAATCGGCCGCCAGCCCTTGCCAGAGCTTGAGAGTTTGCTCTGTTTTCAGGAGTGCTTGGCGTTCGGCCTGTGCGCCAGCGGGTTCTTCATGTCTAGTTAAGAATGCACTGATATAAGTTTGGGGCCTGCTGCGCTGGCAGGCAATTCCACACACGACAACAGGAAAATCCATGATTTCATTCAAACGCTTGCGCGCCTTGCTGGGGGTCGCTTCGCTGGCCATTGGCACCATGGCCACGGCACAAACCCAGTATGTCTACAAGTACGTAGGCCCCGCATTCAGCGGCCCAGGGGTGCCTGCGGACCATGTGGAAGTGGTGTTCACTGCGTCTGCACCACTCAAACCCAACACGGCCTACACCAACCCCACAGATGCTGGCGTGATCAATGCCTCGGTCTATGTGAAGACGGCCGCCGGCGCGGTGGTTCGCAGTTTCAACGCGTTGCCAAGCACTGGCGGCAATTTCCAGATTCGCACGGACGCCACGGCCAGTGCCACCACCCCAGGCATTGAATCGTGGGCCATTCTCGGGGGGGCCAACAACCTGCAAGGCACGTCCCCCACGATGACGGGCACCGACATCCAGGCTTACACCTTCAACACCCTGCGCTCGCGACCGAGCAGCATGCAGTTGGCTACCACGGCTTACGACCAAGGCACTGAAACCACGTTTTACGCCACGTCCAACTGCAACGGCACACCCAACTGCCAACAGGCAGGCAATGGCCAGCCTTACACCACCAATTACGGCGGGCGAACCTTTGTGGATTCGTCTGCCGCCAACTGGAGCATCACTGTGGCCAATGGCGGCACCACCCAGCCGCCGACGGTGGCCAACCTTGCGTTGTCTGGCTCTTTGCCCGCTGCCACGGTAGGCAGCAGCTACGCTGCAAGCCTGACGGCCTCTGGGGGCACGCAGCCCTACACCTGGATCGCTTCTGGCTTGCCGGTGGGCCTGAGCATCAACAGTGGCAGCGGTCTGATCAACGGCGTGCCGCAAGTGCAAGGCTCATACAACCTGGCCATCACGGTCAAGGACAGCAGCAATCCTCAAAAGACCATCACGGCCAACACTGTTTTGGTGGTCAATCCAGCCCCCATCACGCCGTCCAGCTGCTCGCGTCCCACGGGCACGGTGAATGCGCAGGGCAAATCCTTGGTCACCGCCGTGGGTTCAGACCACGTGGTGGTGGGTGTTGTCAAGGTGATGGTCCCTGCCTGCGCCACAGTTTCCTGGAATGGCGCCAAGGGATTCAAGATCGGTCAAAAGGTCGAATACCAGGGTTACCATGGCGCGTCCACCGGGACGGTCGGCACCAAAATCTCTGTGAACTGATCGTCAGCCTGCATGCACATTCAAGGGCCCGCACATCGCGGGCCCTTTTTCATGCGCAACCAACAGCTGCTTGTGCGCAGATGAGGCTGGCATGAGCAGACGCGCAAACCATCCAGTGAGAGGCCAGGTCACTCTGTTGATCTACGGCAGCCTGCCCTGCCGGGCAGACAAACCACCACCCACTGACCTGTCTCGGCTTGAAACTGCTTTGGGTGTGGGCATGGCACATTGGCCCGACGATGTACCCAGCCTTCAACCCTTGGCCAACCGGGAATCATCTGCGTGGCTGCATTGCTCGCTCGTGTTGCAGAAGCATTCTTGGCACAGGCGCCTCAGGCCTTGTGAGGGTCCAGGGGGCGCAGACAGGGTCCACGCAGGGGCTTCCATTTCCGCACAGTGAACTGGGGTGAGCACCCCCACGCCTCGGTGCTGCGCAAGCCGCGCCCGTGGGCCCGTCAGCCGCGCCAGGCGGCCTCGATGGTGGCGATGTCGATCTTGCCCATCCCCATCATGGCCTCGAACACCCGCTTGGCGGCGGCGCGGTCGGGGTCGGCCAGGGCGGTGGTGAGAGCACGCGGCGTGACCTGCCACGACAGGCCCCAGCGGTCCTTGCACCAGCCGCAGACGCTGGCCTGGCCACCGTGGTCGATGAGGGCGTGCCAGAGCCGGTCGGTCTCGGCCTGGTCGTCGGTGGCCACCTGGAACGAACACGCCTCGGTGGGCGCCACCCCCGGCCCGCCGTTCAGCCCCAGGCAGGGGATGCCCATGACCGTGAACGCCACCGTCAGCACATCACCCTGTTGGCCCGCCGGGTAGTCGCTGGGCGCGTGAAACACCGACTGCACCGCGCTGTCGGGAAAGGTGCGGGCGTAGAACTGGGCGGCCTCCAGCGCGGTGCCGTTGAACCAGAGACAGACGGTGTTTTTGCTGACCATGCCAATGCTCCTTGTGGGCGGGAAACGCCGGGTCGGGCCGCGCTGGGGCGGTGGGCGGTGGGCGGTGGGCGG
>CAZKDU010000203.1:0-4152 GCA_964551485.1 uncultured Burkholderiaceae bacterium | reverse complement strand
CCAACCACTACGTGACCGGGCGCGACGGCGGGCGCGACATCGACCTGCGCCGCTTCGCCCGGGAGGGCATGGAGCTGTATGGCCTGCTCGAGTCGCTGGAGGGTGACGAACTGCGCTTCCTGCCCAACCTGAAGAGCAACCTGGACCACGCCGACGCCATCTACAACGGCATCAACGCCTCGATCGACCGCTTCATCGCCAGCCGGGGCATCGACGCGCCGCCGGGCCAGCCCTATGCGCCGGTGTGGGAGCCGGCGCAGGAGCGCACCACGCTGTCGCTGCGCGCCTCGGGCATCGGCAGCGTGGTCTGGTGCATCGGCTTCGCGCCCGACTTCGGCTGGGTCGACGCCCCGGTGTTCAACGGCCGCGGCGACCCGGTGCACCAGCGCGGCCTGACCCGCGAGCCGGGCCTGTACTTCCTGGGCCTGCCGTGGCTGCACACCTGGGGGTCGGGCCGTTTCTCCGGGGTGGCGCGCGACGCGCTGTACCTGGCCGAGCAGATCGAGGCGCAGCGCCTGGGCCGCCCGGTGCCGACGCCGGCCCTGCGCGCCGTGCCCGACACGCGGGCCGCCTGACACGGCCGCCGCCCGTGCCGCGAAAGGCCCGATCAGCGCCGAGCCTGGACCGGCCTGGGCTGTGCCCAAGGTCGGTCCCGGGGCCTAGAAATCCACCAGGCTCAGCCCTACGCTGAGCACGGTGCGGCGGCGGTTGTAGTCGACCAGGCTGTCGCCGTAGCCGCTGAAGAGCTGGGTGTGAAAACGCAGCCCGCTCTGCTGTGCCGGGCCGCCGTCACCGAGCGCGCGCAGCCACTCCAGTCGCAGGGAGCCGCGCGCCGTGGCGCGCAGCGAGTGGCGCAGCGTCAGGCTCAGCGTGTGGTCGGGGTTGGGGTGCCAGGCGGCCATCAGCTCGGCGCGGCCCACGGTGTCGCTGATGTCGGGGTTGTCGTCGGTCGCGGCCTTCTCGGGCAGGCGCTGCCAGACCCGGCCGGTCAGGCGCCAGCGGTCGTCGCGCTCCATGCCGCCCATCAGGTAGACCCGGTTCCAGCTGCGTGACAGCGGCAGCGTCTGGCCGTTGGACTGGTGCACCACGCCCAGGCCGGCGTAGCGCCAGCGCCAGCCGCGCGGCAGGGCCGTGTCGGTCGGGTAGACGTAGACCAGCTCGGGCTCGTGGTCGGTGTTGCGGAACGGCCGCGACAGCGCGCCGGTGAAGAGCTGCCAATACGACTGCTGGGTGTAGCCGAACCACAGCGAGTCGTGGCGCGTGGGGTGGTCGCGCGTGAGCAGGCCCTGGGCCAGCTTGGTGCGCACCGAGAGCTGGATGCGGGTCTCGGTGCGGAGGTAGGGGCTGAAGCTGGCCGTGTGCTCGGGGCTGGGCGAGGCGGGCGCGGTGTTCACGCTGTCCGAGGCGATCAGCGACAGGCTGATCGGCCGGTAGCCGCGGATGCCGAAGGTGCCGCAGTCGCTGCCCGGCTCCAGCTCCCAGAAGCGCGAGAGCGTGGTGTAGCGCGTGTCCTTGCAGCCGGGGTCGCTGGTGCCGGCGGCCAGCGTGGCCACGGCCGGTGCGGCCGCCAGAGGCTGCGCCGGGCCGGGGCCCTGACCGGTGGTGCTGGGGGCCGGGCGTGTGTCCAGGTTCAGCGCCAGGCCCGGGGTGCGCTCGGCGGGGCTGGTGGCTGGAGCGGTCGGGCGGGGCCAAGGGGTGAGGGCGCTGGACGGGAGGCTGGACGCGGTGGTGGCAGCCAAAGCAGCAGGGGCCGGGCCGGCCTGCTGCTGGCGCGCCCAGCGGTCGAAGCAGGCCAGGCGGGCGTGTTTGTTCTGGGTGAGGGTGGTGCAGCGGGCCCAGCCGGGGTCGGCTGCGCCGGACCCGAGCCCGGGCTCGGTCGCCGGTGGGGTCTGGGCGGCGGCCGCCGTGGCCCAGGTGGCCAGCAGGGCTGCCAGCGAGGTGGCCAGTGCAGTCCGCCGCCGCTGGAGCGGCCGGGGCGGGTGGGCCGGGCTCAGCGGCCCGCTGACTTGCTCAGCACGAAGCCCAGGCGCTTGCCGCTGCTGTGGTCGGTCCATGTGCCTCGGATCTCCTTGCCGCAAGACGGCGCCACCACCTGGCCACTCCAGGTGGCGCTGATCTTACGGCCGTCCAGCGATTCGTCCAGCGCCAGCTCGCCCTCGTCCACGTCGCCGGCCAGCAGGGCGCTGCTGCCACCGCGCTGGACGCGGCCGCGCACGCTGCCGGCCCACTCGGGGTGGGGCTCGAAGCGCAGCTGGGCAGGGGCGCTGCCGTCGTCCCAGCGCACCTGCCAGGTGCCGTAGAGCTGGCTGGCCTCGACCTCGTGCGGCGCCAGGCAGGGCGCTCCGGGTTTGGAGGGTTTTGTGGCTTCAGCCCTTGCCAGTATTGGCATGTTTGCTATCAAAAACGAAGCAATCAGGGTGGCCGCCACGCGCGGCAGCGGCCACACGGGCGCGTCGGCATGGCCGCTGTGGCCAGGGTGGGGCTGGTGGGGGCTCATAGCGTGGGCGTGGTGTCGGCGGCGCGGCGCGCGAACTCGGCGCGCAGGGCCTTGAGTTTTTCGCGCGGGTCTTCGCGCGCGGTGGTCTTGTCCAGCGACATCTCGGCGATGAAGCGGCTGGGCTGGGCGGCCACCATGTCGCGGCCCTTCTTGCGCTTGCGCGTCCAGCTCACGGCCAGGCTGCGTTGGGCCCGGGTGATGCCCACGTACATCAGGCGGCGCTCTTCCTGCAGGCGCTGCAGCAGGCCCTCGCTCATGGGGCCGTCGGCGCGCCCGGTGGGGTTGTCGTCGTCGCCGAGCTTGAATGGCAACAGGCCCTCGGTCACGCCGACCAGCATCACGTGCGGCCACTCCAGGCCCTTGGCGGCGTGCAGGGTGGACAGGGTGAGCATGTTCTGGTCTTTCTCGCGCTCGCTGATGGTGGACAGCAGCGAGATGGTCTGCGCCACCTCCAGCAGCGACTTGCTCTCGCGCGCCAGCGTCACGCCGGCGGTGTCGTCGATCTGGCCGCCGCAGCGCTGCGCCATCCAGTCGCAGAACTCGAGCACGTTGGTCCAGCGCGCGGCGGCGAGCTTCTCGCTCTCCTCGCCGTCGTACAGGTGCTTCTCGTAGCCGATCTCCTTGAGCCAGTCGAGCAGGAAGGCCTGGGCCGCCTCGGCGCCCTGGGTGTGGCGGGCGCGGTACTCGAGGTCGTTCACGTAGCGGCCGAACTCGTGCAGGCTGCCCACGGCGCGCGCCGGCAGCGCCGCGCCCAGGCTGTTGGAGAACAGCGCCTCGAACAGGCTGAGCTTGTACTGGCCGGCGAAGGTGCCCAGGCTCTGCAGTGTCTGGTGGCCGATGCCGCGCTTGGGCGTGGTCACGGCGCGCAGGAAGGCCGGGTCGTCGTCGTTGTTGACCCACAGGCGAAACCAGGCGCACAGGTCCTTGATTTCTGCGCGGTCAAAAAAGCTCTGGCCGCCCGACACCTTGTAGGGGATGGCGGCCTTGCGCAGTGCCTGCTCGAACACGCGGGCCTGGTGGTTGGCGCGGTACAACACGGCAAAGCCGCGCCATTCGTTGCCGGCGCCCGCCGTGGTGGTCATGCCCGCGCGGATCGACTGGATCCGCGCCACCGTGCGCTCAGCCTCGTGCTCCTCGTTGTCGGCGTCCACCACGCGTACCGGCTCACCCTCGCCCAGCTCGGAGAACAGCGTCTTGGGAAACAGCTTGGGGTTGGGGCCGATCACGTTGTTGGCCGCGCGCAGGATGGCGCTGGTGCTGCGGTAGTTCTGCTCCAGTTTGATGACCTTGAGCTGGGGGAAGTCAATCGGCAGTTTCTTCAGGTTGTCCAGCGTGGCGCCGCGCCAGCCGTAAATACTCTGGTCGTCGTCACCCACGGCGGTAAATCGCCCGCGCTCGCCCACCAGCAGCTTGAGCACCTCGTATTGCGTGGCGTTGGTGTCCTGGTATTCATCGACCAGCACATGGCCCAGCTGGGCCTGCCATTTGTCGCGCACTTGCGGGTGGTCCTGCAGCAGCTTCAGCGGCAGGCCGATCAGGTCGTCAAAGTCCACGCTCTGGTAGGCCGCCAGCCGCTCTTCATAGCGGCCCATGATGCGGGCGGTCACGCGCTCGTTGTCATCCTTGGCCTGAGCCTCGGCCTGCGCGGCGTTCAG
>CAZKDU010000202.1:0-4205 GCA_964551485.1 uncultured Burkholderiaceae bacterium | reverse complement strand
CGAGCACGCGGCGCGACGCAGCGCCGGCCGGCCCGAACGCGCCAACGACGTCAAGCTCTCGCGCGGCGGCATCCGCGAGATCGAATTCACCGTGCAGCTGCTGCAAGTGGTGCGCGGCGGCCAGTTCCCCGAGCTGCGCACCCGGCCCACGCTGGACGCGCTGCAACGCCTGGCCCAGGCCGGGCTGATGCCAGCGGCCACCGCCGACGCGCTGGCCGCGGCCTACGTGTTCCTGCGCCGCGTGGAGCACCGCATCCAGTACCTGGACGACCAGCAGACCCATGTGCTGTGCACCGACGACACCGACCTGCACTGGCTGGCGCGCAGCATGGGCTACGCCAGTTGCTGCCCCTTCCTGACCGAGCTCGATCAGCACCGCGAGCGCGTGGCCCAGGAGTTCGACACCCTGCTCGGCGGCAACACCGACAGCGGCTGCAAGGGCTGCGGCTGCGCCGGCCCCAAGGCCGCCAAGCAGGGCGCAGGCACCGCCCCGCCCGACCTGGACAGCCTGATCACCCAGTTGCCGGCGCGTTTCGCCGAACGCGTGACACAGTGGCGCGAACACCCCAAGGTGCTGGCCTTGCGCGACGACGCGCGCGCGCGCCTGCTGCGCCTGCTGCAGCGCACCGCCCAGTGGCTCAAGGAAGGCCGCGTGGGTGAAGAGGCGGCGCTGCGCATGGCCGACTGGATCGAGCCGCTGCTGCGCCGCGAGAGCTACCTGGCCCTGCTGCTGGAGCGCCCGGCCGTGCACGAGCGCCTGCTGCGCCTGCTGGGCGAGGCGCGCTGGCCGGCCCAGTACCTGCTGCGCCACCCGGGCGTGATCGACGAGCTGGCCGGCGACGCCGTGTTCGCCGAGCGCTTCGTGGCAGCCGACTTCGAGCGCGACTTGGAGCAGCGCCGCCAGGCCCTGCAGTCCACCGGCGAGGACGACGACGAGCGCCTGCTCAACCTGCTGCGCCGCGCCCACCACGCCGAGCTGTTCCGCACCCTGGCGCGCGACATCGAGGGCGTGCTCAGCGTCGAGCACGTGGCCGACGACCTGAGCGCCCTGGCCGACGCCGTGCTGCGCGTGACCGCGCGCTGGTGCTGGCAGCGCCTGCGCCAGCGCCACCGCGAGCAGCCGCAGTTCGCCATCATCGGCTACGGCAAGCTCGGCGGCAAGGAACTCGGCTACGGCAGCGACCTGGACATCGTCTTCGTGCACGACGACGAGGACGAGCGTGCCCCCGAGGCCTACGCCGCCTTCGTGCGCAAGCTGATCAACTGGCTCACGGTCAAGACCGGCGAAGGCGACCTGTTCGAGATCGACACCGCGCTGCGCCCGAACGGCAACTCCGGCCTGCTGATCACCACCTTCGAGGCCTACGCCAACTACCAGCAACAGCGCGGCAGCAACACCGCCTGGACCTGGGAACACCAGGCCATGACGCGCGCGCGCTTCGTGCTGGGCATGCCCGAACTGGCGGCGCGCTTCGACGCCGTGCGCGAGGCCGTGATCACCGCCCCGCGTGACGCCCAGGCGCTGCGCACCGAGATCATGGCGATGCGCGGCAAGGTCGCGGCCGCGCGCCCGGTCCGGCCCGGGCGCTTCGACGTCAAGCACAGCCCCGGCGGCATGGTGGACGCCGAGTTCGCCGTGCAGTACCTGGTGCTGTCGCAGTCGGCCGCCCACCCCGAGCTGCGCCCCAACCTGGGCAACATCGCCCTGCTGCAGCGTGCCGAGTCCGTGGGACTGCTGCCTGCGGGCCTGGGCCGGGCCGCCGCCGACGCCTACCGCAGCCTGCGCCGGCTGCAGCACCACGCACGCCTGAACGAAGAGCCGACCCACGTGCCGCCCGAGGCGGCCGCGGCCGAGCGCGACGCCATCCTGGCGCTGTGGGCGGCGGTGTTCGGCCCGGTGCCGGCGCCAGCCGACTGAACACCACCCTCGCCACCCTCACCGCGCGGCTGGCTGGTCTTGCCCAGGACCCAAGTCAAATCGGGCCACAGCCCTTGTCAGGGCTGATTAGTTTGCTCTGATTTCAGGAGCACCATGGGCCTCAGTCAGCCACTCTTCGTCCTGGCGTGGCCAGAGCGCCCAGAGCTGCAGCGGCTGGCGCAGGCGCGAGGCCTGTTCCCCGGCCTCGTCGCCCGAGCCCATGAACAGGTCGGCCCGCACCGCGCCGCTGATGCCGCCGCCCGTGTCCTGGGCGAACACCAGGCGCTGCAGCTGGGCGCCCGCCCCCTCGCTGGCCAGCCACAGCGGCGTGCCGAACGGGATGCTGTCGCGGTCCACCGCGACCGAGCGCTGCGCCGTCAGCGCCACGCCCTGGGCACCACGCGGCCCTTCGTCGGGGCGTTGCGCACCGAGTGGCCGGTCCTGGAAGAACACGGTCTGCGGGTTGGCCCAAAGCAGCTCGGCCGCGCGATGGAGGTTGCCCGCCACCCAGCGCCGCAGCTCGTCCCACGTGGCCTGGCCACCACCCACCTGGGCCTGGTACCAGGCCCGGGTGCTGCGCGCCGGGTGGGCGTTGGTGCCGGCAAAACTCACACGCAGCAGCCGGGTACGGCCGTCGGGCTCGGTCACGCGCAAGCGGCCGCTGCCTTGCAGTTGCAGCACCAGCGCGTCCACCGGGTCGGCCAGCCAGGCGATCTCGCAGTCGCGCAGGGCGCGCCGCGCCTCGGGGTGGGTGTCCATCTCGCGCCGGGAAAACCAGGGCCGGCGCGGGTTCAGGTTGGCCGGCAGGCGGTACACCGGAAACTGGTGCTCTCCTCCACGGCGGCGGCGCGCGTCCAGCACCGGCTCGAAATACCCGGTCAGCAGGCCCTCGGCCTCGCCGCTCAGGGCCTCCACCCGGTAGGGCTGAAGCTGGCGCAGCATCCACTGGCGCTGCGCGTCCTCGTCGGCGTCGCCGAGCTCACGCACGGTCTTGCACAGCGCCTCCCAGCCAGCGGCCGGGCGCTCGCAGGCGTTGCGCCAGGTCACCCAGGCCGTGGTCAGGCTGTCGTCGGTGAAGCCAGGCAGCTCGCTCCAGCGCACCGGCACCCAGCGGCTTTTCTTGCGCAGCAGGGGCGGGGGCAGCGGTGCCTGGTCGGCCCGGGCCATCCAGGCTGCGGTGGTGGTCGGCCAGGGCAGGGGCGCGGCCTCGGGTTCGGGCGCCCGCGGCACCTCGGCCACCGGGGGCGGCACCGGTTCGGCCTGTGGTGGCACCGGCAGGCTGGCGCAGGCGGCCAGCCACAGCGGCAGCAGCGCCAGGGCCAGGCGTTGTGTCATGGGTGTGACAACGGCAAACATGGCGCGGATTGTCGCCTAAAGCCGGTTTCTGGCTTTTTTGGCCCCGATCCGCACACAATGCGCCGGAACGGAACCGGCCCAGGCCGCCCCCCTTGTCCCGGACTCCAGCCCAACGCCGCTCTGCCACGCCCACCCCCATGACCCCGCCGCCCCGTCCCAAGCCCCACACCGTTGCCGTGGCCCGTCACGCCGCCCGCTGGGTCCACCGCGGCCTGCGCGTGGGGCTGGCCGCCGCGCTGGCGCTGGGTCTGGCGGCCTGTGGCCCGGGAGATGAACCGCCCGGCACTTCGGTCTACAAGCCATTTGGCAGCCAGCAGTGCGGCGGCGGGGGCCTGAGCCGCGACGCGCTGGCCCAGCAGCTGCTCAGCGCCGGGGTGGCGGTGCTGTCCGCGCGCTGCGGCAGCGACGGCCTGGCACGCGCGGCGGTCTGCGGCGCGCCGGACGGGCGCATCGCCATCTTCCGCGTGCCCGACACCCAGGTGGCATTGGCGCGCGGCGCCGGTTTCGGCCTGCTCAGCGAGCTGCCACAGGCCAGCGACGGGCCCTGCCCCTGAGCCTGCGCCGGCCACGCCGCCTGCGGCCGGGGTGTCGAGGCCAGGCCCTGTGCCCGCTTGCTGCCTGTCGTCTGTCCCCCTCAGCCACCGCGTTGTATCGGGCGACGCGAAGCCGCCCGGATGTGCTCCAATGCCGGCCATGCGCCTTTGCCCTTCGCCTGCCCGCCTGGCCCTGGCCACACTGCCGCTGTGGCTGGCCGCCTGCGCCACCCCGCCCCCCCCGCCCGTGCCGGACTACCGCGCGCCCGCCCAGTGGCAGGCGCCGCTGCCGCACAACGGCCGCCTGGCCGACCTGAGCCGCTGGTGGCAGCAGCAGAACGACCCGCTGCTGGTGCGCCTGATCGAGGCCGCCCAGGCCGCCAGCCCGAGCGTGGCCA
>CAZKDU010000201.1:0-4210 GCA_964551485.1 uncultured Burkholderiaceae bacterium | reverse complement strand
CGCGCAGAAGGCGTTTTCCAGCTCACCGGCGAGCACCGCGTCGGTGGCCGCGAGCGCAGCGCCGGCGGCGTGCAGGGCCGCGTCCCAGGTGTGGACGTTGAGCGCCGTGTCGGGGTCGACCTGGCAGTGCGTGGGGCCACCGGCACGCAGGTCGTCGGCCAGCTGTTCGCTCAGGCCGCGCAGCGCCGCCACGTGCAGCCGGTCGTGTGCCAGCTCCAGGTCGGCCAGTGGCGCGGGCGGCGCCTCGCGCCGCTCCAGCGCCTGGTCCAGGCCGGTGATGAGCAGGCGATCCTCGATCGCGTCCAGGCGCTGCGGGCACTCCGGGTGGCCCTCGCCCATGTCGTGTTTCCAGCAGTCGCGGTGGGTGAAATAGCCGGTGGCGCCCATGTCTCGAAAGGGTTTTTCAGGTAACGTCGTGCCATGACGGCACAACGACTTGCATCGCTACTGGACCAGCTTAACACGGTGATCGCCGGTAAGCCGTCCCAGGTGCGCGACGGCGTGGCCTGCCTGCTGGCCGGCGGCCACCTGCTGATCGACGACGTGCCCGGGGTCGGCAAGACCACCCTGGCGCACGCCCTGGCACGCAGCTTCGGCCTGCAGTTCTCGCGCGTGCAGTTCACCCCCGACCTGCTGCCGGCCGACCTGGTCGGCGTCTCGGTGTACGAGCGCGCCCAGGAGGGTTTCGTGTTCCACCCGGGACCGCTGTTCACCCAGGTGCTGCTGGCCGACGAGATCAACCGCAGCAGCCCGCGCACCCAGAGCGCCCTGCTCGAAGCCATGGAGGAACGCCAGGTCACGGTCGATGGCAGCACCCACCCCCTGCCCGCGCCGTTCTTCGTCATCGCCACCCAGAACCCGCTGGAGCAGCTCGGCACCTACGCGCTGCCCGAGTCCCAGCTCGACCGCTTCCTGATGCGCGTGACCCTGGGCCACCCCGACCGCGCGGCCGAGCGCGACCTGCTGACCGGCCAGGACCGGCGCGTGCTGCTGGCCCAGCTGCCGCCGCTGCTGGACGCCACCCGGCTGCAGGCGCTGCAGCAGCAGGTGCAGGCGGTGCACGCTGCACCGCCGCTGCTCGACTACCTGCAGGACCTGATTGCCGCCACCCGCGGCGGCCGCTGGTTCGTGCACGGCCTGAGCCCACGCGCCGGCATGGCCGTGCTGCGTGCCGCTCGCGCCGTGGCCTGGCTGGCCGGGCGCGACCACGTGGTGCCCGAGGACGTGCAGGCCATCCTGCCGCAGACCGTGGCGCACCGCCTGCAGCCGCTGCGCGACGCCGGGCGCGACGCCACCGGCCAGGTGCGGGCCCTGCTCGAGGCCGTGCCCTTGCCCTGACCCGGCAGCCCTGCGCCCCGCCATGGCCCGCTCCGCCGCCACCGCGCCCGCCTGGCGCCAGCCGCTGGCCTGGTGGCGCGCGCGCTGGGCACGCTGGTGGCAGGCCCGCACGCCGCCGTCCGACCGGTTGCGGCTGACCCAGCACAACGTCTACATCCTGCCGACCCGGCCTGGCCTGATGCTGGCCGCCACCCTGCTGGTGCTGCTGCTGGCCTCGATCAACTACCAGCTCAACCTGGGCTTCGCGCTGACCTTCCTGCTGGCCGGCAGCGCCCTGGCCAGCATGCACGTGGGCCACGCCAACCTGCGTGGCCTGAACCTGCAGCTGCTGCCGCCGGCGCCGGCCTTCGCCGGACAGACGCTGTGGCTGGAACTGGCCCTGGGCGCCGAGGACACCCGCGCGCGCCATGCCATCGGCGTGGCCGCGGCCCCGGCCGGCCCCTGGGCCTGGGGCCACCTGCCGGCGCGCGCCCAGCGCGTGCGGCGTGTGGCCCACCCGCCGCTGGCACGCGGGCGCCGCGCGCTGGCCGCACTCACCGTGGAGAGCCGCTTCCCCATGGGGTGCTTCCGGGTATGGAGCCTGTGGCAACCGGCCAGTACCGTGCTGGTCTACCCGGCGCCCGAGCCGCAGGCCCCGCCGCTGCCAGGCCAGCAGGGCGCGGGCGAGGCCGGGGCGGTGGCGCGCGCGCCGGCCTCGGCCGAGCCACCCGAGGATCTGCGACCCTACCGCAGCGGCGACCCGCTGCGCCAGGTGCTCTGGAAAAAGGCCGCACGCCTGCCCGACAGCGGGCCCGAACAGTGGGTCAGCCGCGAGCGCCCGGGCGCGCTGCGCCAGCGGCTCTGGCTGGACCTGGTCGCCACCGGCTGCACCGACCGCGAAGCCGCCCTGTCGCGCCTGTGCGCCTGGCTGCTGCAGGCCGAGCAGCAGGGCCTGGACTACGGCCTGCGCCTGCCCGGCCTGGCCCTGGCGCCCGATCATGGCCCGGCCCACCAGCGGCGCTGCCTGGAGGCACTGGCGCTGTGCTGAGCCGCGCCCTGCCTTCGGGGAGTGGCCTGGCGCTGGCCTGGGGCCGGCTGCCGCGCGACACCCGCGACACGCTGTTCCTGCTCGGCGTGATCACCTGGGTGCTGCTGCCCCAGGCCACGCGCCTGCCGCTGTGGTGCAGCCTGCTCACGGCCGCGCTGCTGGCCTGGCGCGCCGACCTGGCGCTGCGCCAGCGCCCCCTGCCCGGCCTGGTCTGGCGCGCCGCCCTGCTGGCCCTGGGCCTGGCCGGCACGGTGTGGAGCCACCGCACCCTGCTCGGCCGCGACGCGGGCGTGACCCTGATCGTGCTGCTGCTGGCCCTGAAAACCCTGGAGTTACGCGCCCGGCGCGACGCTTTCGTGGTGTTCTTCCTCGGCTTCTTCGCCCTGCTCACGCAGTTCTTCTTCTCGCAGTCGCTGGCCACGGCCGCGGCCATGCTGCTGGGCCTGATGGGCCTGCTGACGGCGCTGGTGCAGGCGCACCTGATGGACACACCCGACGCCCCGGACGACACGCCGCGCCTGGCCCATGCCGCGGCCATCGCCGGGCGGCTGGCACTCTGGGGCACACCGCTCATGCTGCTGCTGTTCCTGCTGTTCCCGCGCCTGGGACCGCTGTGGGGCCTGCCCGGCGACGCCCACAGCGGCCGCAGCGGTCTGAGCGAGCGCATGCAGGTCGGCCAGATCGCCCAGCTCGCCCTGGACGACCGTGTGGCCTTGCGCGTGCGCTTCGACGGGCGGCCGCCGCCACCACAAGACCTGTATTTCCGCGGACCGGTGCTTTCGCACTTCGATGGGCACGAGTGGCAGCCCGGGCGGGCGACCTTTGGTGTCGGCGCGGCCGAGCTGCGCGTGGCGGGCCCGGCGGTGAGCTACGAGCTCACGCTCGAACCCGGCACCCAGCCCTGGCTGCTGCTGCTCGACGCCAGCCCCGACGGCCCGCAGCTGCCACCCGAGGCCAATGTGCGCGCGCGCATGACGCGCGAGCTGCAGTGGCAGGCCCAGCGCCCACTGACCGAGCTGCTGCGCTACCGTGCGCAAAGCCACCCGCGCTTCCAGCACGGCCCGCTGCAGCGCACGCTGGCGCTGCAGGAGTTCCTGGAACTCCCGCCGGGCTACAACCCGCGCACCCTGGCGCTGGCCGCCGAGCTGCGGCGCGACCCGGCCCTGGCCCAGGCCGACGCGCGCCAGCTCACGCGCACCCTGCTGCAGCGCCTGCACGACGGCGGCTACCAGTACACGCTGGAGCCCGGCCTGTACGGCCCCCACAGCGCCGACGAGTTCTGGTTCGAGCGCAAGGCCGGCTTCTGCGAGCACATCGCCTCGGCCTTCGTGCTGCTGATGCGAGCGCTCGACGTGCCGGCGCGCGTGGTCACCGGTTTCCAGGGCGGCGAGCTCAACGGCACCGACGGCCACTGGGTGGTGCGCCACGCCGACGCCCACGCCTGGGCCGAGGTCTGGCAGCCCGGCGAGGGCTGGCTGCGGGTCGACCCGACCTCGGCCGTGGCCCCGGGACGGGTGGGCGAACTGGCCCGCCTGCAGGCCCCGCGCGGCCTGATCGAGGCTGCGTTCGGCACCATGGTCGGCCCCTCGCTGCTGGCGCAGTGGCGCTCGCTCTGGGACGCGGTCAACCACCGCTGGAACCAGTGGGTGCTGAACCACACCCAGGGCCGCCAGTTCGAGCTGCTGCGTGCCCTGGGCGTCCGGCAACCCGACTGGGACGACCTGGCCTGGCTGCTGGCCGCCGCCCTGCTGCTGGCCAGCCTGGGCCTGGGCGCCTGGCAGGCCTGGCCGCGGCGCCCGCGCGACCCCTGGCTGCGCCTGCTGCAGCAGGCGCGCGGGCGGCTGG
>CAZKDU010000200.1:0-4214 GCA_964551485.1 uncultured Burkholderiaceae bacterium | reverse complement strand
CGGTGCCTTTTTGCAGGTTGTTCAGGTTGACCACGTAGGCGTTGTGGTGCTTGCCGTGGTGGAACTCCAGGGTTTCCTTGCTGTAGTGCGGGGCCAGGGCGTCGATGGCGTAAGGCAGGGCTGGGAGAGTGTGTTCCATGAAGATCCTCGCGGGTTGTTGTGTGGGAAGCTGAGGATTGTAAAAACTAATTGGGGCGGGTCGACGACACCTGCAGATTGACCTCACCGTCGGCCAGGCGCGCGCTCAGGGCCTGGCCGGCGTGGACCTGGTGCACCGAGCCCACGGTCTGGCCCTGGCCGTCGTGCAGCCAGGCATAGCCACGCTGCAGCACCAGCCGTGGGTCGAGCAGGTCCAGGCGCAGGCCGGCACGCGCCAGGCGCTCCTGCGCCGAGGCCAGCGCCCGTTCGGTGTAATGAGGCAAATCGGCCGCCAGCCCTTGCCAGCCGGACTTCTTCTGCTCCAGTTTCAGGAGCACCTGGTGGCGCAGACGGGCCTCGCACTGGCCCAGGCGCAGGCGCTCGCGTGCGGCCAGACCAGAGGGCCGGCCGAGCTGCAGCGCCAGCTGGTCCAGCCACTGGGCGCGTGTGTCGAGTTGGCGCTGCAGGCCCTGCTGCAGCCCCTGCCCCAGGCGCTCCAGCGCCAGCAGGGCCTGGGTGCGCGGCTCGGCCACCAGCTCGGCCGCGGCCGTGGGCGTGGGCGCGCGCAGATCGGCCACGAAGTCGGCGATGCTGAAATCGGTCTCGTGGCCCACGCCGCTGACCACCGGCACCGGGCTCTGGGCGAGTGTGCGTGCCAGCGCCTCGTCGTTGAAGGCCGCCAGGTCTTCCAGGCTGCCGCCGCCCCGCACCAGCAGCACCACGTCCAGCTGCAGTTCGGCCTGGCGCGCATACAAGCGCTGCAGCGCACGCACCAGCTCCTGCGGTGCCTGCGCCCCCTGCACCGAGGCCGGCGACAGCAGCACCGGGATGTGCGGCACACGCCGTGCCAGCGCCGTCAGCACGTCGTGCAGGGCCGCAGCCCCGGGCGAGGTCACCAGGCCGATGGCACGCGGGCGCAACGGCAGCGGCCGCTTGCGCTCGGGCGCGAACAGGCCTTCGGCCTCCAGGCGGGCCTTGAGCCGCAGGAACTGCTCGAACAGCGTGCCCTGACCGGCGCGACGCAGGCTTTCCACCACCAGCTGCAGGTCGCCGCGCGGGCCATAGACCCCGAGCTGGCCCTGCACCTCGACCAGTTCCCCCTCGCGCGGCGTGAAGTCGAGCAGGCTGGCGGCACGCCGGAACAGCGCGCAGCGCAGCTGGCCCTGTTCGTCCTTGAGCGAAAAGTAACAATGCCCGCTGGGCGCGCGCGAGAAGCCCGACACCTCGCCGCGCACCGCAACCGGGTTGAAGCGCGCATGCAGGGCATCCGCCACGGCGCGGCACAGCGGCCCGACTTGCCAGATGCGTGGCGCCAATGCTAGGGCGGCGGCGTCGGACATCGTCAGCATGCGGCCCCGCGGGGGGCTTGACGAACACCACAAATGGCGATCCATCCACAGCAACGGCATGGCTGGCAACCCGGCATCAACTTCGGACCAGTTGGCAGAAGGGCGTTGCAACCCATTGATTCAATTGGAATTTTTTGCATGGAATCCGTCATGGAACTGACACAGGCTGGCCAGCGGGCAGCGACAGCGGTGCGGCCGTGCCGCTTTTGCACAAAGTTATCCACACCTCGGGAGCGATCGTCTGGGGCTACCAGCCAGGCCGGCTGGGCCATAATCGCCAGCGTCCAACGAAGAACCCACGCGGAGACTGTCTTGCTGTCGATCATACAAGCCGCTGGCTGGCCCATCTGGCCCCTGATTGCCTGCTCCGTGGTGGCCCTGGCGCTCATCATCGAGCGTTTCCTGAGCCTCAAGACCTCGCGCGTGGCGCCGCCCCGCCTGCTCGAGGAGGCCGTGGGCGTGTCGCGCCACGCCGTGCCCACCACCGACGTGGTGGCCCAGCTCGCGCGCAACTCCGAGCTCGGCGAGATCCTGGCCAGCGGTTTCCGCGCCATCAACAGCAACCCGCGCTGCAGCGAGGCCGATGTGCGCGCCGCCATGGAGAACACCGGCCGCGAGGTCGGCCACCGGCTCGAACGCTACCTGCCGGCCCTGGCCACCGTGGCCTCGGCCGCCCCGCTGCTCGGCCTGCTCGGCACCGTGGTCGGCATGATCGAGATCTTCGGCTCGCAGGCCCCGGCCGGCGGCGCCGGCAGCGGCAACCCGGCCCAACTGGCCCACGGCATTTCGGTGGCGCTCTACAACACCGCGTTCGGCCTGATCGTGGCCATCCCTTCGCTGGTGTTCTGGCGCTACTTCCGCGCCCGTGTGGACAGCCACCTGCTGACCATGGAGGTGGCGGCCGAGCGCTTCGCGCGCCACCTCAACACCCTGCGCCAGTGAGGCCGGCCCCAACATGAAATTCCGCGCGCGCGACCACGAGGAACCGGAGATCAACCTGATCCCGTTCATCGACGTGCTGCTGGTGGTGCTGATCTTCCTGATGCTGTCCACCACCTACAGCAAGTTCACCGAACTGCAGCTGCGGCTGCCGGTGGCCGACACCGAAACCTTGCGTGAACACCCGCAGGAGCTGCTGGTCACGGTCACGCGCGAGGGCCGCTACGCCCTCAACCGCCAGCCGGTCACCGGCCAGAGCGCCGAGGCCCTGCCCATGGCGCTGGCCGAGGCCGCCAAAGCCGGCAAGGACACGGTGCTGGTCATCAGCGCCGACGCCGCCACCCCCCACCAGGCGGTCGTCACCGTGATGGAGGCTGCGCGCCGCGCCGGCCTCAGCCAGCTCAGCTTCGCCGCCCAGTCCACGGCCAGCGCCAGCCCCTGAGCATGCCGCGCCGGCTGCACGACGCCCTGATGCGGGCCTGGCGCGACGGCGGCCCGCTGGCCTGGGCCCTCGCCCCCCTGTCCTGGCTCTACGGCGCCCTGGTGCGCCTGCGCCAGGCCCTGTACCGGAGCGGCTGGCTGGCCAGCGCCACCCTGCCCGTGCCGGTGCTGGTGGTTGGCAATGTGCTGGCCGGTGGCGCTGGCAAGACCCCGGTGGTGCTGGCCCTGGTCGGGCACCTGCGCGCACGCGGCCTGCGCGTGGGCGTGGTGTCGCGCGGCCATGGCCGGCGCACCCAGGACTGCCGCGAGGTCTGGCCCGACAGCCCGGCGCTGGAGGTGGGCGACGAGCCCGCGCTGATCCGCCGCCACCTGCCGGTGCCGGTGTTTGTGGCACGCCGCCGCGCCGAGGCCGCCCAGGCCCTGCTGGCCCAGTACCCCGACACCCAGCTGCTGGTCTGCGACGACGGCCTGCAGCACCTGGCCCTGCGCGCCGACCTGCGTGTGTGTGTGTTCGACGAACGCGGCCTGGGCAATGGCCGGTTGCTGCCGGCCGGCCCGCTGCGTGAACCCTGGCCACGCCCGGTGGAGCTGGTGCTGAGCCCACAACCCGTGTCTGGCCCCGCGCCTTGGCACCGCGTGCAGCGCGCCCTGGAGCCCGAGGCCGTGCGTGCCGACGGCCAGCGCGCCACGCTCGCCAGCCTGCGCGGTCGGCACCTGTTGGCCGTGGCTGGCATCGCACGGCCCGAGGCCTTCTTCACCATGCTGGAGCAGGCCGGCCTGGTGCTGGCGCGCCGCATCGCCTTGCCCGACCACCACGACTTCGCCGATGGCCTGCCGCTGGCCGACAGCGAGCGTGGTGCCGTGCTGCTGTGCACCGAAAAAGACGCCACCAAGCTCTGGCCCCACCACCCCGGGGCCTGGGCCGTGCCGCTCACGCTGGCGCTGGCGCCCGGTTTCTGGGCTGCGCTCGATGGCTGGCTGGATGCGCGGCTATCATCGCGCCCATGAAGCGTGTGCGCCCCGCACCGCCACCCACACCACCATGGACAGCAAACTGCTTGAACTGCTGGTCTGCCCCGTCACCAAGGGGCCGCTCCAGTACCAACCCGACACCCAGGAACTGATCTCGCGCAGCGCCCGCCTCGCCTACCCGGTGCGCGACGGCATCCCCGTGCTGCTGGAGAACGAGGCCCGCCCACTGCGCGACGAGGAGCTCGGTTCGTGACCGGGTCTGCGCCGGGCCACCCCACGGCCGGCACCACCGCCCCTGACACGACCGGCCACACGGCCAGCGCCTTCATGGTGCTGATCCCGGCCCGCCTGGCCTCCACCCGCCTGCCCGACAAG
>CAZKDU010000199.1:3586-4268 GCA_964551485.1 uncultured Burkholderiaceae bacterium | reverse complement strand
CGTGGGGCGGCCGAACAGGCCAACCTGGGCGATGTCGGGCGGGCGCATGCGCGGCTCGCCCCGCTTGCCCTCGATGCTCTCGATCATGGCCGACTCTTCGCCGCAGTTGTAGGCGCCGGCGCCACGCCGCAACTCGATGGTCGGCAGCGGGCACGGCGGGTCGGCCTGCAGCGCGGCCAGCTCGCGCTGCAGCAGGCCACGCGCGCCGTGGTACTCGTCGCGCAGGTAGATGTAGACCGCCTCGGTGCCCACCACCTGGGCCGCGATCAGCAGGCCCTCCAGGAAGCGGTGCGGGTCGCGCTCGAGGTAGGTGCGGTCCTTGAAGGTGCCAGGCTCGCCCTCGTCGATGTTGACGGCCATGAGCCGTGGCGCCGGCTGCTCGCGCACAATGCGCCATTTGCGCCCGGCCGGGAAACCTGCGCCGCCCAGGCCGCGCAGGCCCGAGCCTTCGAGCGCCTGGATCACCGCCTCGGGCTCTTGCGTGCCGCGCGCCAGCGCCGCTGCCAGCGCGTAGCCGCCAGCGGCCCGGTAGGCCTGGTACGCTACAAAATCAGGAGCAACATCGTCATAGCTGGCAAGGCCAAGAACCTGATTCGACACTTGCTGCACCCGCTCCGCCGTGGCCTGGGGCACGGCGCGCTGGCCGACACAGGCGGCCGGCGCCTGCTCACAGCGTCCGATG
>CAZKDU010000199.1:0-3576 GCA_964551485.1 uncultured Burkholderiaceae bacterium | reverse complement strand
CGTGCAGCGCGGCGGCACCGGCCAGCTCGCAGCTCAGGCTGTCGCAGACGCGCACGGTCAAGGCCGGCACGGCGGCGTCGGCCGCCACCACCTCGAAGTGGTGGTAGAAGGTCGCGACCTCATAGACCTCGGCCATGGGCAGGTTCATGAGCCGGGCCAGCGCCACCAGGTGCGGCTCGCGCAGCGCGCCATGGGCGTCGTTGAGGCGGTGCAGGTGCTCGATCAGCAGGTCGCGCCGGTGCGGCCCCGGCCCCACCAGCGTCCGCACCTCGGCCAGCGCCGCCTCATCGGGCTGGCGCCCCTTGAGCTGGCCGCGTCGGCGCAGGCGCTGGCGCAGCTCATCGGCGCTGGCCAGCACCACGGCCTGGGTGTCGGGGGAAGAGGCAGGAAGGTTCATGGCAGGCACGGGGTGCAGCAGGGCAAGAGAAGCACAGGGGGGCGGGCGATCAGTTGAAGAACTTGCCGACGCTCAGCAGGGTCTTGTAGATGCCCCAGGACAGCGGCACCCCGACCACCAGCCAGGCCAGGGCCACGGTGGCCGGCGAGGTGCGCCCGCCTTGGCCGCTGGCCAGGCCGACCTCTGCGGCAGCGGCCTTTTCGTGGGCCAGGCGCTTTTCCTCGGCCAGCTCGGCGTCGCTCATGAACCACTTGTCGGCCACCGGGCGCACGAGCAGGTTGCAGACCAGGCCGATCACCAGCATGCCGGTGAGGATGTACATGGTCTGGTTATAGACCTGCTCACGGGGAATACCAAGGCCAAGCTGGTACTCGCGCAGGTAGTTCACCACCACCGGGCCCAGGATGCCGGCGGTGGCCCAGGCAGTCAGCAGGCGGCCGTGGATGGCGCCCACCATCTGGGTGCCGAACAGGTCGGCCAGGTAGGCGGGCACGGTGGCGAAGCCGCCGCCGTACATGCTCAGGATCACGCAGAAGGCGGCCACGAACAGGAAAATGCTGCCAGCCGCGGCGCTGCCCGGCACGCTGAAGTACAGCACGCCGCCCAGCACAAAGAACGCCACGTAGGTCATCTTGCGGCCCAGCAGGTCGGACAGGCTGGCCCAGATGAAGCGGCCGCCGATGTTGAACAGGCTCAGCAGCGCCGTGAAGCCCGCGGCCACGCCGGCGATGGCGGCAAGCTGGGCCTTGTCGAGCTCACCGAACTTCTGCGGCACACCGATCAGCTGGCCGCCGAACACCTCTTGCAGCATGGGCGAGGCCATGCCGATCACGCCGATGCCGGCACTCACGTTCATGCACAGCACCATCCACACCAGCCAGAACTGCGGAATGCCCCAGACGCGCTTCACGTGCACGTGGCGCTGGGTGATCATGGCGTTGCTGACCTGGGCCGGCGGCGGCGTCCAGCCTGCGGGCTTCCAGCCCGAAGGCGGCACGCGGTAGCCAAAGGCGCCGCCCATCATGAACACGAAGTAGCCGAGCGCCATGACCACGAAGGTCGCGGCAGCGCCCACATTGGTCGGGCTGGCGAAGGTCTTCATCAGGTCGGCTGCCAGCGGTGAGCCGATCATGGCGCCGCCACCAAAGCCCATGATGGCCATGCCCGTGGCCATGCCACGCCGGTCGGGGAACCACTTGATCAGCGTAGACACGGGCGAGATGTAGCCCAAGCCCAGCCCGATGCCGCCGATCACGCCCGAGCCCAGGATCATCAGCCAGAACTGGTGCAGGTGAATGCCCAGCGCCGAGATCAGCATGCCGCCGCACCAGTACACGGCCGAAACCACCCCGGCCTTGCGCGGGCCGGCACGCTCCAGCCAGCCACCCCACAGCGCCGCCGAGGAGCCGAGGAACACGAAGAACAGCGTGTACATCCAGCCCAGCGTGGAGATCTTCCAGTCGCAGGTGGTGGTGAACAGCTCCTGGAAGAAACCCACCTCCGGGCCGCACTTGAGGCTCTCCTTGATGCCCAGCGCCTTCGAGAGCGGCAGCCAGAACACCGAGAAGCCGTAGGCCATGCCGATGCACAGGTGGATGGCCAGCGCGGCCGGCGGCACCAGCCACCGGTTGAAGCCGGGACCGGCGATGGTGTTTTCCTTGTCGAGCAAACCTGACATGCTTGTCTCCGATTTTTTGGGTTTGGAATGCGCAGCACAGGCCGACCACCCGCGGGTGGCAAGCGGGGCGTAGTGTCCCCAGGTGAGGGAAGGCCGTCCAATTGAATCGGGACATGGCCCGATTCATGGCGCGAATGACACAAAGGGAAAACGCGGAGCCTGGCGGTCGCCGCAACGGGTAAACCCTAGGCAGTCTTGCCAGCGGTCAGCAGACCCGAGTGCGCGGCGGCATGGCGCAGCCAAGCTGCGTCCTGCGCCAGTGTGAGGGCCGCGTCCAGCGTGCGCGAAGGCCGGTCGTGCAGCATGGACATGAAGCCGATCGGCGTGCGCACCTCTGGGCTGACCAGGGGCAGGGCCTCCAGCTCGCGGTAGCCGCGCACCACCCCGACCAGGGCGCCGGGCAGCACGCTGCAGACCTGGCCCGCCACCACGCTCAGCGCCAGGGTCAGCACCGAGTTGGTTTCGATGGTGGGTTTGACCTCCATGCCCGCCATGGCAAACGCACTGTCAACGATGGTGCGGTTGTGCATCTCGGGCGTGAGCAGGCACAGCGGCAGCTCGGCCGCGTCCTTCCAGGGCAGGCTGGGGCCGATGTGCAGGCCCTCGCCGCCCGCCGCGGCACGGCGGCGCAGCAGGAAGTAGTGTTCGGTGTACTGGGCCAGGGCCTGGAGCTTCAGTCCGCGCTGGCCGAGCCGGTCGGTGTAGCCCAGTCCCAGGTCCAGCGCCAGGCCCTCCAGGCCGACTTCGATCTCGGGTGAACTCATGGAGCGCACCACCGGCGAGATACCGGGGTAACGCACCTGCAGCATGGCCGCAAAGCGTGCCGCGATCGGCATGGCCGTGGGCACGGCACCAATGGTCAGGCTGCCGTGCGGCCGGCCGGCCACGCTGCTCAGGTCCTGCTGCAGCAGCTCGCGTTCGCGCAGCATGCGCTGGGCGCTGGCCAGCACCCGCTCGCCCTCCGGCGTGAAGCCGGCGAAATTGCGCCCGCGCCGCACGATGGCGGTGCCGAACTCTTCCTCCAGCGCGCGCAGCGCGTTGGACAGCGCCGGCTGGGTGATGTGGCAGGCCTGGGCCGCGCGGCCGAAGTGCTTGTGCTGGTCCAGCGCAATCAGGTAACGCAGCGAGGCAAGCAGGTTCATCGCCAGGCCTGTGCGTGGACTCAGGTGTCCTTGGAGATCTGGATCGAGGGGAATTTGCTGGAAAAGTCCTTGGCCTTGGTCGCCACCTTCACCGCCACCTGGCGCGCCACGGCCTTGTACAGCCCGGCCACCTCGCCGTCGGGGTCGGCCACCACGGTGGGCTGGCCGCTGTCGGCCTGCACCCGGATCTGCATGGACAGCGGCAGCGCGCCCAGGTAGTCCATGCCGTACTCGGCCGCCATCTTCTTGCCGCCGTCGACGCCGAAGATGTGCTCGGCATGGCCGCACTGGCTGCACACGTGCACTGCCATGTTCTCCACCAGGCCGAGGATGGGCACGCCCACCTTCTCGAACATCTT
>CAZKDU010000198.1:0-4275 GCA_964551485.1 uncultured Burkholderiaceae bacterium | reverse complement strand
GCAGGTCGGCGCCGATGCGTTCGGACACCAGGGCCAGGATGTAGGTCTTGGCCCAACCCAGCACCCAGGCCAGCAGACCCGCGCCGAGCAGGCCCGACAGGTACAGCGCGGCCAGCCGCGGGTCGATCTGCTGGCCGTTCTGGAACGGGATCAGCACCTCGTCCATGAGCGGCAGCGTCAGGTAGGGCGGCACCAGCGTGGCCGCGGTCGAGGCCAGGGTCAGCAGGAAGCCGGCCAGCAGCTGATTGCGGTAGGGCCGGGCAAAGCGCCACAGCCGCAGCAGGGTCCAGGTCGAGGGCGGCGTGTCGGCCTGCGGCTCACTCTCGCAGGCCGGGCATTCGTCCTGCCCGGACGGCAGCGGCGCACGGCAGCGCGGGCAGGCTACAGCGCGCCGGGCCTGCGGCAGCGGCCGGCCCTCGGCACGCGCTTCGCGCTGGGCGTCGAACTCGGCCAGCAGGCGCAGCGCCGCCGGGTTCTGGCCCAGCGTGAAGCGCCAGCTCGCCAGGCGCCGGGCGCCGTCCACCAGTTCGAGCTGGCCCACGCCGGCGTGGTCGCTCAGCAGCAGGCGCAGGCCGTCGCGGTGCGGCCAGGATTCCCACTGGGTGCTGCCCGGCGCGCGACCGAGCAGGCGCTGGTCTGTCAAAATCAGCACGCCACTGGAAAAGTGCAGGCGCTCGTTCAGGTCAACCGGCAGCGCCCCGCAAACGTTTTCCCGAACGGCCAGCTGCTCCCGTGCCGGCGCCTGCCAGTCCTGCGGAATGTCATGGAAGTCGGGGTCGTTCGGAAGACGGGGGGTCATGGTGAAATGGGTAACCGGATCGCCTGCGCCAGTGGCACAACAACAAACACGAGATGCTGATCAGTCCAGACCCCACCCGCCACGCGGCCGGCATGCCTGTCCCGCCAGCGGCAGCAGCGTCTATTATCGTCGCTGACCTGCTGCGCTCCAGCGTTTTTCCGCCCGCCACCCGGCCCCGCAGCGCCGACCGCGCCAGCCCTTCGCACCCATGAGCCACAACGACATCCGGTTCCTCAAAACCACCTACCTGCCCGGCCCCAACATCTGGACCTACCGGCCCGTCATCGAGGCCTGGGTCGACATCGGCGAACTCGAGGACAGCCCTTCCAACACCCTGCCCGGCTTCTACGAGCGCCTGACCACCTGGCTGCCCGGCCTGGTCGAGCACCACTGCGGCGTCGGTCACCGTGGCGGCTTCCTGGAGCGCCTGCGCGAGGGCACCTGGCCCGGCCACATCATGGAGCACGTGGCGCTGGAGCTGCAGACCCTGGCCGGCATGCAGACCGGCTTCGGCAAGGCGCGCCAGACCCATGAACGCGGCGTTTACAAGGTGGTGATCCGCACGCGCCAGGAAGAGGTCGGGCGCGCCGCCATCACCGCCGCACGCGACCTGGTCATGGCCGCCATCAACGACCAGCCCTACGACCTGGCCGCCACCGTGGCCCAGCTCACGCAGATGGTCGACTCGCTGTGCCTGGGCCCGAGCACGGCCTGCATCGTCGATGCCGCCAGCGAGCGCAAGATCCCGCACCTGCGCCTGAACGGCGGCAACCTGGTGCAGCTCGGCCACGGTGCCAGCCAGCGCCGCATCTGGACCGCCGAGACCGACCGCACCAGCGCCATCGCCGAGTCCATCTCCAGCGACAAGGACCTGACCAAGACCCTGCTGGCCGCCTGTGGCGTGCCGGTGCCCGAGGGCCAGATCGTGGACAGCCCTGCCGCCGCCTGGGACGCGGCGCAGGACATCGGCCTGCCCGTGGTAGTTAAGCCCAGCGACGGCAACCACGGCCGTGGCGTCATGCTCGACCTGAACACCCAGGCCGAGGTCGAGGCCGCCTACGGCATCGCCGACGCCGAGGGCAGCGAGGTCATCGTAGAGCGCTACATCCGCGGCGCCGAGCACCGCCTGCTGGTGGTCGGCGGCCAGGTCGTGGCGGCCGCGCGCGGCGAGCTGGCCACCATCACCGGCGACGGCCGCACCAGCGTGGCCGAACTGATCGAGTCGCAGATCAACTCCGACCCGCGCCGCGGCGAGGAGGAAGACTACCCGCTGGACACCATCCGCCTGGCCGAGCACCGCACCGCCGTGCTGGAGCTGGAACGCCAGGGCCTGAGCGGCGACAGCGTGCCGGCCGCCGGCCGCGTGGTCATCGTGCAGCGCAACGGCAACATGGCCAACGACGTGACCGACCAGGTCCACCCCGAGGTGGCGGCCGTGGCCGCGCTGGCCGCGCGTGTGGTCGGCCTGGACATCGCCGGCATCGACCTGGTGGCCGAGGACATCGGCCGGCCGCTGCAGGCCCAGGGCGCGGCCATCGTCGAGGTCAACGCCGGCCCCGGCCTGCTGATGCACCTCAAGCCCGCCACCGGCAGCCCGCGCCCGGTCGGCCAGGCCATCACCAACCACCTGTTCAGCCAGGCCGAGACCGGCCGCATCCCGACCGTGGGCATCACCGGCAGCCAACAGACCACCGCGCTGGCACGCCTGGTGGCTTGGCTGCTCTACCTGAGCGGGCGCCAGACCGGCCTGGCCTGTGCCGACGGCCTGTTCCTGAACCAGCGCCAGGTCGAGCACGGCGACGCCACCGACTGGGCCACCAGCCAGCGCCTGCTGATCAACCGCGCCACCGAGGCCGCGGTGTTCGAAAACCGCGCCGAGCGCATCCTGACCGAGGGCCTGCCCTACGACCGCTGCAGCGTGGGCGTGGTCACCGACCTGCCCGACGCGGCCGGCCTCAAGGCCTTCTACATCCGCGAGCCCGAGCAGGTACGCAACGTGGTCCGCACCCAGGTCGACGTGGTGTTACCCAGCGGCTTCGCGGTGCTCAACGCCGACGACGCCGTGGTCGCCGACCTCGCCGAGCTGTGTGACGGCGGCGTGTTGCTCTATGGCACCGACCCGATGCAGCCGCGCCTGCTGGCGCACCGCGTCGGCGGCGGCCGCCTGGTCAGCGCACGCGGTACCCAGCTGCTGCTGATCGAAGGCGAGCACGAGGAACTGCTGGCCGACCTGGCCCTGCCCGCGATCGCTCGCCTGCAGACCGAGCTGCAACTGGGCCTGCCCACCGTGCTCGCGGCCGTGGCCGCCGGCTGGGCCCTGGGCATTGCGCCCAGCCTGATCCGTGCCGGCCTCAAGACCTTCGGCCAGACCCCGGCCGACCCCCTGAAAACCCCCAAACATCCCGCCTGAGCCCGATGGACATCACCCGCACCCGCGCCCTGCGCGGCCCCAATCTGTGGAGCCGCCACACCTCGGTCGAGGCCGTCGTCCACTGCACCCCCACCGAGTGCCAGCTCAGTGAGCTGCCCGGCTTCGAAACCCGGCTGCGCCAGCTGTTTCCCGACATCGGCGTGCTGCGCTCCGACGGCCCTGGCCAACCCGTGGCCCTGGCCCACGCGCTGGAGCTGGCCACGCTGGGCCTGCAGGCCCAGGCTGGCTGCCCGGTCACCTTCAGCCGCACCACCGCCACCCCCGACGCCGGGGTGTTTCAGGTGGTGGTCGAGTACACCGAGGAGGCCGTGGGCCGCCTGGCGCTCGAGCAGGCCATGGCCCTGTGCCGCGCCGCGGCCGACGGCAGCGCCTTCGACCTGGCCGATGCGCTGACGCGCCTGCGCGACCTCGACGAGGACCAGCGCCTGGGCCCGTCCACCGGCTCCATCGTGGATGCCGCCGCCGCGCGTGGCATCCCGTTCCGCCGCCTGACCGAGGGCAGCTTGGTGCAATTTGGCTGGGGCAGCAAGCAGCGCCGCATCCAGGCCGCCGAGACTGACAGCACCAGCGCCATCGCCGAGTCCATCGCCCAGGACAAGGAACTTACCAAGAACCTGCTGCACGCCGCCGGCGTACCAGTGCCACGCGGCCGCCCGGTGCGCGACGCCGAGGACGCCTGGGTCGCGGCCTGCGAGATTGGCGTGCCCGTGGTGGTCAAACCGCGTGACGGCAACCAGGGCAAAGGCGTGGCCGTGAACGTGAGCACGCGCGAGCAGGTCATGGCCGCTTACCACAACGCCGTGCAGTTCCGCGACGACATCATGGTCGAGCGCTACTTGCCCGGCAGCGATTACCGCCTGCTGGTGGTCGGCAAGCAGCTGGTGGCGGCGGCCCGGCGCGACCCGCCCCTGGTGGTGGGCGACGGCGTCGGCAGCGTGCGCACCCTGGTCGAGCAGGTCAACACCGACCCGCGGCGTGGCCATGGCCCCCCCCCCGCGCTGACCAAGATCCGCCGCGACGACATCGCCCAGGCGCGCCTGCACGA
>CAZKDU010000197.1:0-4324 GCA_964551485.1 uncultured Burkholderiaceae bacterium | reverse complement strand
CACCCAGGCGGGCGAAATCGGCCGAGAGAATGGAGGGGGCGATTCGGAAGGTCTTGCTCATGGCAGGATTGTCGCAGTTACCATCACCGCATGACGACGACATACCAACTCAGCGTCGAGGTCGAGCCCAGCTACCTGCCGGAGCAATCGGCCCCGGAAGACGAGGTGTACGGGTTCGCCTACACCATCACCATCAGCAACACCGGCGAGGTGCCGGCCCAGCTGATCTCGCGCCACTGGATCATCAGCGATGCGCGCGGCCACCTCGAAGAGGTCAAGGGCCTGGGCGTGGTCGGCCACCAGCCGCTGCTCAAGCCCGGCGAGTCGTTCCAGTACACCAGCGGCTGCCGCCTGCGCACCCCCAGCGGCACCATGCACGGCAGCTACTTCTGCGTGGCCGAGGACGGCACGCGCTTCGACGTCGAGATCCCCATGTTCGTGTTGGACAGCTCGGGCACCCCGGGCCGACCTTCGCGGGTGCTGCACTGACCCCCACCCCCGCACCATGGCCCGTCCAATCGACCTGATCCACCTGCTCGACACCCTGGACGCGCAAGCCCCGCTGGCCCGGCGGCACCTGTGGCTGGTGCACCTGCTGCAGTGGGTGCGCGGCACGCCGCGCGACGACGCCGCGGCCCGGGTGGCGCGGGTGCGCCTGTTCCTCGACGCGGTGCAGGCCCGGCCCGAGTGGCAGTCGCGCTGGCGCGACTGGTGGCAGCTGTTCCGCCACACGGTGGACATGAGCGTGCTGCTGGCCGACCTGGGCTTCGCGCCGCGCAGCGCCTTCGTCAGCGAATTCGGCCACCGCCTGCGGCGCAAGCTGCTGCCGGCCACGCCCGAGACGCGCGACATGGCCGAGCTGTTCGAGCTGCTGCTGCCCGAGGCCAGCGACGCCGACTGGCTGCGCGCGCTCGACCCCGAGACCCTGCAGCGCATCGGCCAGCTGCTGTTCGCCGAGCCGGCGCCGGCCGCCGGCGTGCCCTGGGGCGTGGCCGAGCTGCTGGACGCATTGACGTTTTCCGTGAGCCAGGTCAGCGCCACCGGCTTCGCCTCGGAGATCCGGGTGCGCATGGCCGAGGCGGCCAAGCTGGAGCGCCCGTTCCATCACCTGCCTCACCACTACGAGGCGTTTCGCGCCGCCGTGGTCGGCCAGGGCGCGCGCAGCGCGGCGGCGCTGGCCGCGTCGGCCACGCTGCGCGAGCAGCTCGACGCCTGCCGCCACGCCGCCTACACGGTCTACGCGCACCTGGATGAGCACGGCATTTCGGTGGGCATCGTGTTCCGCCTGCGCCAGCTGCGCGAACGCGTGCTGCGCATCAAGGCCCTGCTCGACTGCCTGCAGAGCGAGCAGCCGCTGGCCGCCATGGTGGCCCTGCTGGCGCGCCTGGTGCAGGTCAGCCAGGAAGGGCGCAGCCTGCGCGCCCTGGTCACCACCAGCACGCACCTGACGGCGGCCAAGGTGGCCGAGCGCAGCGCCGAGAGCGGCGAGCACTACATCACGCGCAACGCCACCGAGTACCGGCGCATGCTGGCCAAGGCCGCTGGCGGCGGCGCCGTGATCGGGCTGACCACCTGGGCCAAGTTCGCGCTCTATGCGCTCGGCCTGTCGGCGTTCTGGGGCGGCCTGGTGGCCGGGCTCAACTACGCGGCCTCGTTCGTGCTCATCATGCTGCTGCACTGGACCGTGGCCACCAAGCAGCCGGCCGTGACCGCGCCGGCCATGGCCGCCCGGCTGCGCGACCTCGGGCCGGGCGACTCGGTCGAGGGCTTCGTGGACGAGGTCACCCACCTGCTGCGCTCGCAGACCGCCGCCATCGCCGGCAACCTGGGCGCGGTGGTACCGGTGGTGCTGGGGTTGAGCCTGCTGCTGGCCCAGTTCGGCAGCGGCCCCATGGTCGGCCCCGAGCAGGCCCGGCACGTGCTGGACGACCTGCGCATCACCGGGCCGACCGCATTGTTCGCGGCCTTCACCGGGGTGCTGCTGTTCACCGCCAGCATCATCGCCGGCTGGGTCGAGAACTGGTTCGTGCTGCACCGGCTCGACTCGGCGCTGGCACACAACCCGCGCGTCACCGGCCTGCTCGGCCCGGCCCGGGCCGCGCGCTGGGCCCGCTTCATGCGCGCCAACGTCTCGGGCCTGGCGGCCAACACCTCGCTCGGCCTGCTGCTCGGCCTGGTGCCGGCGTTCGCCGCGTTCTTCGGCCTGGGGCTGGAAGTGCGCCATGTCACGCTCTCAGCCGGCCAGCTCACCGCGGCCGTCAGCAGCCTGGGACCGGCGCTGCTGGCCACGCCCGAGTTCTGGCTGGCACTGGCCGGGGTGCTGGCGGTGGGCCCGCTGAACCTGGGCGTGAGCTTCTACTGCGCGTTCCGGCTGGCACTGGCCGCGCAGAACATCCCCCTGACCGAGCGCCGCCGCATCCGCGCGGCCCTGTGGCAGCGCCTGCGCCGCCACCCGCGGCAGTTCCTGCTGCCCCCCCGGGCCGGCGCCACCCCGCCGCCACGCCCTGCCACCGACACGGAGACGGCATGAACGACACCCTCACGCTCTGGCAAAGCTGGACCGCCAGCGCCACCGGCCTGCCCACGCTGCAGTGGTCACTGCTGCTGGCCCTGGCCGCCGCCGCCGGCCACCTGATGCAGCGCTACCTGAACCTGCCCAAGATCGCCGGCTACTCGCTGGTCGGCATGGCCGCCGGTCTGACCAACCTGGTGGATGCGCGCTGGCCGCTGCAGGGCGTGGGCCTGTTCCTGCTGGAGCTGGGCCTGGCGGTGGTGCTGTTCGAGGCCGGCGCGCGCATCAGCCTGCGCTGGTTCCGCCACAACCCCATGGTGCTGGTGCAAAGCCTGATCGAGGCCAGCCTGACCTACACCGCCGTGTACCTGGCGCTGCGCGCCCTGGGACTGGCCACCGACGTGGCCCAGCCACTGGCCCTGGTGGCCATGGCGGCCTCGCCCGCGGTGCTGACGCGCGTGGTCATGGACTCGCGCGCCGCCGGCCCGGTGACCGACCGTGCCATCGTGCTGTCCACCCTCAACACCCTGTACGCGCTGATGCTCGGCGGCCCGCTGGCGCGCCTGATGAACCAGCCCGACCAGGGCTGGCTGTCGGCGCTGTCGGCCGTGGGCACGGTGCTGGGCCTGTCGTTCATGGTGGCGGCCGCGCTGGCGCTTCTGATGCGCGCGGCGCTGCGCGTGATGAGCCCGACCAGCGAGAACACCGGCATGCTGATGCTGGCGCTGATCGCCACCGGCGCCAACCTAGCCACCAACTTCGGCGGTTCGGCGGCGCTGGCAGCGCTGCTGGCCGGCCTGCTGGTCAAGCAGGTCAACCCGCGGCCCTGGCTGTGGCCGCGCCAGTTTGGCAGCGCCGCCTCGATGCTGACCATGCTGATGTTCGTGCTGGTCTCCACCGTGGCGGCGCAGGGCGAGTGGCAGCGCTCGACCCTGGGCCTGGTGCTGGCCCTGGTGCTGGTGCGCGCCGCCGCCCGCACCCTGGGCCTGGCGCTGGCCAGCCCGGGCAGCGCGCTGCGCCTGCGCCAGGCCTTCTGGACCGGCTGCGCCATGGTGCCCATGTCCTCGGTGGCCATGCTGCTGACCTCGCAGTTCGTGAGCGCCTCCAGCGCCCACGGCGCGGCCATCAGCGGCATCGCGCTGCCGGCCATCCTGCTGATGGAGGTGCTGGGCGCGGTCATCGCCACCGTGGCCCTACAGCGCGTGGGCGAGAGCTCGCCGCGCGAGCGCAGCGCCGGCAACGACGGCGCCAACCCCACCGGAGACGCCCCGTGAGCCTTGAACCCTTTCGCCAGTCGGCGGCCCTGAGCCTGGGCGTGGAACTCGAGCTGCAGCTGGTCAACACCCACGACTACGACCTCGCGCCCTATGCCGACGACATGCTGCGCCTGATGCGCCAGCACACCCTGCCCGGCAGCGTGGTGCCGGAGATGACCTCGAGCATGATCGAGATCTCTACCGGCGTCTGCCAGTCGGCTGCCCAGGCCCTGGGCGAGCTCGCGCAGATCCGCGACGCCCTGGTCAAGAGCGCCGACCGGCTCAACATCGGCATCGTCGGCGGCGGCACCCACCCGTTCCAGCAGTGGCACGAGCGGCGCATCTACGACAAGCCGCGCTTTCGCCAGCTCTCCGAGCTCTACGGCTACCTGTCCAAGCAGTTCACCATCTTCGGCCAGCACGTGCACATCGGCTGCCCCAGCGCCGACAGCGCCCTGCTCATGCTGCACCGCATGTCGCGCTACATCCCGCACTTCATCGCGCTGTCGGCCTCCTCGCCCTACGTGCAGGGCCAGGACACCACCTTCGACTCGGC
>CAZKDU010000196.1:0-4329 GCA_964551485.1 uncultured Burkholderiaceae bacterium | reverse complement strand
GCGGCCCACGCCGCCGCCACCGCCGCCACGCTGCGCGCCCAGGGCGAGTCGGTGTTCGAGATCGGCGCCATCGCCGCCCGCGGCACCGGCGCAGCGGTCGAGGTGCGCTGAGCCCCGGCACCGGGGGGTGACCACGCGCCGTGCCCGCGGCGCCCCCACCTGGCCCCCACGGCCCACCCCGCCCCACCGCCCACGCAGCGGCGGCACCATCCACCGGCCGGCCGCCCAACCCCACACACGCGGCGTCCACAGGCCCACCGGGTGACGCTGGCATCACCCACCGGCAATGCTCCTGATTTCGTAGCACCCAAGGCCCATCCGGCAAGGGCTGATGGCTGTTTTCATCACCCGTTCGCACCCAACCGGACCGCAGACCTGGCCAGGGCCTTCAGGCCCCCACGTTCACCAGCCGTCACCCGCTCTCACCGCCCCCCGGACTGACGGCCGGGCGGGGCCTCACCGGGCCTGGATGCGGTGCTGCAGTTCGCGGTAGCGCGCCAGCCGCGGCCCGCCCAGGGCCACGGCTTTGGCAACGGCCTGGGCCGCCGCGTCCGGATGGCCCTGCTCCAGCAGCACCTGGGCCAGGTTGTTCCAGGCGTCGGCAAAGTCGGGCTGGCGCACGGTGGCGTGACGGAACGCCGCCACCGCCTCGTCGAGACGGCCCAGCGCATGGGCCGCGTTGCCGGCCCCGAGCAGGGCGCCGCGCTCGTCGGGCCAGGCCGCCAGTGCGGTGGCGTAGGCGGTGCGCGCGGCCGCCGGGTGCACACGCTCCAGCGCGGCCACGGCGCCCACGTAGGCGCCAGCCTCGGCCGTGGCTGGCAGTTGCGTGGGCGGCAGTGCCAGCATGGCCCAGTGGTCGGCCCGGGCCCAGGTCCGCTCAAAGGTGAACAGCGACATCACCAGGCGCTCGGTGCGGCCCGAGTGCAGCGTGAGCTCGTTGCGCTCGCGGTCGAAGCCGATCACCACCGCGTAGTGCCAGACCGGCGCGAACCCGAACGCCAGGTTCTGCAGCACCAGCACCGGGTGGCCGGCGCCGACCTCGCGCAGCAGGCTGTCCAGGCGCGGCGCCAGCAGGTAGCCGGGCAGACCCTGGCGCCGGCTGGCGGCCAGCATTTCCAGCTGCAGCGAGCCCTGGCGACCGGGCAGGTAGACCTGGGGCAGCAGGGCTTCAGGGGTGACCGACACCCCGGCGGCCTGGGCCACCATGGCCAGGGCCGCCGGGCCGCACTGGTGGTCTTCCTGCGCAAAGAACGGCACCCCGTGCAACTCGGCACGGGCCGGCAGGTCGGCGGGCCAGTCGTGGTCCAGCGCCGCCACCTGCGGCGTGGCGCAGCCCCCCAGCAGCAGGGCCGCAACAAAAACCCCCGCCAGGGCGGGGGCTCGCAGCCACGATGACGCCAGGCGCCCCAGGCTCATCGGACCGAACGGGTGAACGAGAAAACCTTGGTGAAGCCCATGATGTCGGTGAACAGCAGCACTAAGAAGACGGTGAGCAGGATGCCCAGGATCTCACCGCCGGCCGGGGCGCTGTCGACGCGGTCGGCCAGCTGCGCCACCTCGGCGTCGGACAGGGCCTGGACCCGCTCGCGGGCGAGCTCGGGCGAGAGGCCCTGGGCCACCAGGGCCTGGCGCACGTCGTCGCGAGCCAGGAACGTCTGGACCTTGTCGCGTTGGGCCTGGCTGGCCTCGGTGGCCACGGCCTCGGCGGTGCCCACCAGGCCGGCCTGCGCCATGGGCGGCAGGCCCAGGGCGGTGGTGCTGGCGATGAGGAAGGAGGCGATGCTGCGTTGGAATGCGGTCATGGTGGTGTGGGGATCAGGGGGTCGGAGGAAAGTGCTCGGCGCCTGCAGGCTGGCGCCGGCCAGCGGTGTGCCCCACTGTAGCCAGCCGGCGGCAACAGCGTCAACGCGTTTTACATTCAGAAACAGGGGGGTGGGTGCAGTGCAGTCGCACGGCCCAGGCGGTCGTGCGCGTTGCGCTGGCATGCACCCATGCCCACTCCCCGGCACAGGTCTGGCGAAGGCCCCATGTGCGGGCCAGGCCAGGGTCAGCGGGCGACCTGCAGCTTCAGGCCCAGGGCCTTGATCGCGGCCAGCACCGGGCCGAGCTGGATCGGGTTGTCGTGCGCCAGGGCCGCGCGCGCGCGCTCCAGGTCCAGCGCCAGCGCGGTGCCGGCCTTGGGCACGGCCTGGCGCAGCCGGGCAATGGCCTGCAGCGCGTGCATCACCAGCTGCGGGTCGCCGTCCTCCACAGCGGCGTTGAGGTAGGCCACCACGTCGTCCTCGGTCTCGAGGAAGTCCACCGGGTCGTAGGGAAAGGTCGCGGTCTTGGACATGGCGGGCTCAGAGGTTGATGAACAGCTTGTGCGCAAACATCAGGTCGCGCTCGCGCGTGCGGTTGTCGCCGGCCCAGAGCATCACGATCACGGCCGGCCCCAGGCAGGTGAAGTACAGGCGGTAGCCCAGGCCCTGCTCAATGCGCAGCTCGAACAGGCCGGGCTGCACCTCCTGCACGTCGGACGGCAGCTCCAGCTGCAGCCGGTCCACATGGGCCTGGACCAGGCCGCGCGCGCGCTTGCCGCGCTGGTCGCGCAACCACTGCTTGAAGTTGCTGGTGTGCCGGATTTCGATCATGTTGGTGCGTGTGTCAGGCCGCAAAACCCTTCGCGGCACTGGCGGCGATTCTGGCACAGCGCCAGTCCCGGGCGCGCCACGCGCGCAGGCTACAACGCGGCGCGGCGCAACTCGGCCATGCGCTGCGCCACGTCGGGCGCGTCCTCTGCCTCGGCGGCGTGGTTCAGGTACTCGGCCAGGTCGTCCAGCGCCAGCTGCCAGTGGCCTTGTTCGGCATAGGCCAGGCCACGGTCGCGGTACTCGGTCCAGCTGTCCGGGCGCAGCACGATCAGGCGGTGCTGCACCTGCACCATCCGCGCCCAGTCCTGCTGGCTGCGGTGGATGTCCTTGAGGTTGTGCAGCATGCGCACCAGGATGTCGCGCGGCACCGCGGCCTGCAGGTACAGGCCGAGCGGAATGTCCACCGGCTCGCCCTCGGGGCTGCTGGGCTGGTAGGGCTCAATGCGCTCGGCCAGGCTCTCGCGGCTCAGCGACAGGCCACTCAGCGGGTCGATCACCACCTGGCCCTTGGGCAGGCTGACCTTGACCAGAAAGTGCCCGGGAAAGCTCACGCCGCAGGCGTTCAGGCCAATGCTGTGGGCCAGCTCCAGCCACAGCACGGCCAGCGAGATCGGGATACCGCGGCGCGTGCGCAGCACGGCGTTGAGGTGGCTGTTGTCGGGGTCGTAATAGTGGTTGAAGTTGCCGCCGAAGCCCAGCTCCCCATAGAAGAACTGGTTGAGCATGCGCAGGCGCTGCAGGGCCGGGGCGTCGGCGGCAAAGCGGCGGCGCAGGCGCGCCAGCATCTGGTCCACATCGCCCAGCACCTGCTGCACGTCAAGTTCCGGGTACTCGTCCTGGGCCAGGCTGGCCGCGGCCTCCAGCAGGGGCAGGTGATCGTCGCTTTGCACCAGCGAGGCAAAGTAGGCCAGCGGCGTCAACCTGTCGTCAAACCGAAACTGCATGGGGGTTTTGTAATGGAGGGCCGGGCCGCCGTCAAGCCGGTCCAGCCGGCGGCGCGGGCGGCAGGGCCTGGCGCGGCGACAGCAGCGCACGCGGCCGCACGCCAGCCGCCCACAGGGCCGCGAAGTACACCCCTGCCGCCCCGGCCAGCGCCAGCGCCAGCCAGGCCGCGCGCAGCAGCGGCTGAGCACGCAGCGTGGTCCAGGCCAGGGCCTGGCCGGCCCAGGCCAGAAACACCGCCAGCAGGGCCGCCGCCGCGAGCACCTGCAGACCGAACCGGCCCCAGCCGGGCTGCGGCACGAAACGGCCCTGGCGCAGCAGGCCCCAGAGCAGCCAGCCGGCGTTGAGCAGCGCGCCCAGGCCGATGGCCAGCGCCAGGCCGGCGTGCTGCAGCAGCGGCACCAGGGCCAAGTTGAAGAGCTGGGTCAACAGCAGCACGGCCACGGCGATGCGCACCGGCGTGCGGATGTCCTGGCTGGCGTAGAAGCCGGGCGCCAGCACCTTGATGGCCACCAGGCCAAGCAGGCCGGCGCCGTAGCCCATGAGCGCGGCCGTGGTCTGGCGCACGTCGGCCTCGGTGAAGGCACCGTAGTGGTAGAGCACAGCCACCAGCGGCTGCGAAAAGGTCAGCAGGCCCACGGCGCAGGGCACGGCCAGCACCAGCTCCAGGCGCAGGCCCCAGTCGAGCATGGCCGAGTAGCGCTCGGAGTCGCCGGCCGCACGCGCCGCCGCGAGCTGCGGCATCAGCACCACG
>CAZKDU010000195.1:0-4349 GCA_964551485.1 uncultured Burkholderiaceae bacterium | reverse complement strand
CTGGTCCAGTGGCAACAGACAGGCGTGGCCGCCGGCGTTCACCGCCAGCCAGGCCCCCTGCCGCTCGCCCGAGGCCTGCGCGGCCTGCAGGCGCTGGCTCAGCCGGGCCTGGAATTCGAGCAGGGTTTCACGCGGGGCCATGGCGCGTGCAGGCGGCTTATTCGAGGGCCTGGATCATGGCCATGAGCTGCTGCGGATCGACCGGCTTGCTCAAGTAGTTGCGCGCCCCCTGGCGCAGGCCCCAGACCCGGTCGGACTCCTGATTCTTGCTGGTGCACAGGATGATGGGGATGTCGGCGTAGGCCGGGTCGCGGCTGAGCAGGCGGGTCAGCTCAAAACCGTTCTGCCCGGGCATGACCACGTCCATCAGGATCAGGTCGGGTCGGGCCTCATGCAGGCGCGCCAGCGCCTCGTCGCCCCCCAGGGCGGTGCGCACCTGCAGGCCACGCTGGCTCAGCAGGTCCTCCATGTAGGTGAGTTCGGTGCGCGAGTCGTCGACCACCAGCACGTGTTGGATGGGCATGTCAGCTTGTCTCCGGGGAGAGGGTGGCCCAGCGCCGCACGGCGTCCAGCAGCTGGTCCTTGGTGAAAGGTTTGGTCAGGTGCTGCTGGGCGCCGGCCACCCGACCGCGTGCGCGGTCGAACACACTGTCGCTGGAGGAAAGCAGCACCACGGGCAGGTGCTGGAAGCGGGCGCTGCGCCGGATCACGGCGCAGGCCTGGTAGCCGTCGAGCCGCGGCATCTGGATGTCGCAGAACACGAGGTCCGGCGCGTGGTCCTGCACCTTGGCCAGGGCGTCAAAGCCGTCCTCGGCCAGCAGCACCTCGTGGCCGGCCTGGCGCAGGAACAGCTCGGCGCTGTGGCGCACGGTGCTGCTGTCATCGGCCACCAGGATGCGGCAGGGGGTGGCCTGGGAAATCGCGGTGAGGCCGGTGTCCATTGCGGGGCTCCTCGGTGCGGTGGGAACCGGGCCGCGGCGCGGCCCGGTCAGGACCAGATCAGATCTGGACCATCTCGAAGTCTTCCTTGCGCGCGCCGCATTCCGGGCAGGTCCAGTTCATGGGCACCTGGTCCCAGGGTGTGCCGGGGGCAAGGCCGTGGTCGGGGGCGCCGGCGGCCTCGTCGTAGATCCAGCCACAAATCAGGCACATCCAGGTTTTTGCTTCAGTCACGACGCTACAGGCTTTCACATGGTCATAGAATGCGGCCATTGTAATGACCCACATCGCGTCCTCTCCCCCTGGTTCCCCCGATGCTCCCGACGAGGCCGATGACAGCACGCCGGTGTGTGTGCTGGTCTTCAACGCCAGCGACCCCAGCGGCGCCGGCGGCCTGTCCGCTGACATCACGGCCATCGCCTCGGTCGGTGCCCACGCCCTGCCGGTGGTGACCGGCGCCTACGCACGCGACACGGCCGAGGTGTTCGACCATTTCGGGCTCGACGAGGACGCCGTGGCCGAGCAGGCCCGCGCCATCCTGGAGGACGTGCCGCCCCAGGTCATCAAGGTCGGCTTCGTCGGCAGCCCCGACATCCTCAGCACCATCGCCGAACTCGCCACCGACTATGCCGAGGTGCCGGTGGTGGCCTACATGCCCAGCCTGGCCTGGTGGGACGAGACCCAGATCGACCTGTACCTGGACGCCTTCCGCGAGCTGCTGCTGCCACAGACCACGCTGCTGGTGGGTAACCACGGCACCCTGGCGCGCTGGCTGCTGCCCGACTGGTCCAACGACCGCGCGCCGGGCCCACGCGACATCGCCAAGGCCGCCGCCGAGGTGGGCGTGCCCTACACCCTGGTCACCGGCATCGTGCTGCCCGAGCAGATGATCGACAACGTGCTGGCCAGCCCGCAGTCGGTGCTGTGCAGTTCGCGCTTCGAGCGCTTCGAGGTGGCCTTCTGCGGCGCTGGCGACACCCTGTCGGCCACGCTGGCGGCGCTGATCGCCAGCGGCCGCGACCTGACCGAGGCCACCACCGAGGCGCTGGCCTACCTGGACCGCAGCCTGGACGCGGGCTTTCGCCCCGGCATGGGCCACACGCTGCCCGACCGCCTGTTCTGGGCCCAGCCCGACGCGGACGACGACCCCGACGACGATGCGGCGCCGGATGGCCCCGCCTTTGAACTGCCTCCCCATGACACCCAACACTGACCTCAACCAGACCCTGTTCGACCGGGCCCGCCAGGTGATCCCCGGCGGCGTGAACTCGCCGGTGCGCGCCTTCAAGGCCGTGGGCGGCACGCCGCGCTTCGTGCAGCGCGCCCAAGGCGCGCACTTCTGGGACGCCAACGGCCAGCGCTACATCGACTACATCGGTTCCTGGGGCCCGATGATCCTGGGCCATGGCCACCCGGCCGTGGTGGAGGCGGTGCAGCGCGCCCTGCTCGACGGCTTCTCGTTCGGCGCCCCGACCGAGCGTGAGATCGAGCTGGCCGAGGCCATTCTGGCCCTGGTGCCCTCGATGGACATGGTGCGCCTGGTCAGCTCCGGCACCGAGGCCGCGATGAGCGCGATCCGGCTGGCGCGCGGCGCCACCGGCCGGCGCAAGCTGATCAAGTTCGAGGGCTGCTACCACGGCCACGCCGACGCCCTGCTGGTCAAGGCCGGCTCGGGCCTGGCCACCTTCGGCCACGCCACCAGCGCCGGCGTGCCGGCCGAGATGGTGCAGCACACCCTGGTGCTCGAGTACAACAACCTGGCCCAGCTCGACGAAGCCTTTGCGCTGCACGGCGCCGACATCGCCTGTCTGATGATCGAGCCGATCGCCGGCAACATGAACTTCGTGCGCGCCAGCCTGCCCTTCATGCAGCGCTGCCGCGAGCTCTGCACGCAGCACGGCGCGCTGCTGGTGTTCGACGAGGTCATGACCGGCTTCCGCGTGGCCCTGGGCGGTGCGCAGAGCGTGTACGCGCGTGCCCTGCCCGGCTTCGCGCCCGACCTCACCGTGCTCGGCAAGGTGATCGGTGGCGGCATGCCGCTGGCGGCCTTCGGCGGCCGGCGCGCGGTCATGGAGCAGCTGGCACCGCTGGGCCCGGTCTACCAGGCCGGCACCCTGAGCGGCAACCCCGTGGCCACGGCCTGCGGCCTGGCCACGCTGCGGGAGATCAGCCGCCCGGGTTTCTACGACACCCTGGGTGCAGCCACGCACCAGCTGGTGGATGGCCTGCGCCAGGCCGCGGCCGAGGCTGGCGTGCCCTTCAGCGCCGACTGCGAGGGCGGCATGTTCGGCTTCTTCCTGCTGCCCGAGCTGCCGCAGCACTACGCCCAGGTCATGCGCAGCGACGGCGCCCGCTTCAACCGCCTGTTCCACGGCCTGCTGGCGCGCGGCGTCTACATCGCCCCGGCCCTCTACGAGGCCGGTTTCGTGAGCGCCGCACACACCGCCCAGGACCTGGCCGAGACGCTGGACGCAGCCCGTGCGGCGTTCAATTCGCTCTGAAATCCATAGCAAACTCTACAGCTCTGGCAAGGGCTGGAGCTCGATTTGATCATGCAACCGGGGAAACCCGGGTCAACCCCGGCGCCAGCGCGGCCAGGCGATGTTGACACCCAGGCCCAGTATCACCAGGGCCGCGGCCAGCAGCTTCCAGCCGGGCAGCGGCTCACCCAGCCACCAAGCCGACGCCGTCATGCCGAACACCGGCACCAGCAGCGCCATGGGCGTGACCGAGGCCGCCGCGTAGCGGCTCAGCAGCCAGGCCCAGGCGCCATAACCGAACAGCGTGTTGCCCAGCGACTGCCACAGCACCGCGGCCCAGGTCGACCAGCCGGCACCGGCCAGCCCGGCCTGCATGCGCGGCCAGCCCTCAAACCCCAGCGACAGCAGCAGCAGCGGCGGCACCGCGAACAGGCTGGACCAGGCCACGTAGGCCAGCATGTCGACCCGACCGGCGGCGCGGCTCACCAGGTTGCCGGCGGCCCAGCTCAGCGCGGCCAGCCCGACCATGGCCAGGCCCAGCGGGGTGGCGCTGCCGCCGCCGTGCAGCGCGATCCAGCCGATGCCCGCGGCCGCCAGCGCCGTGGCCACCCACTGGTGGCGCTGGGGCCGGTCGCCGCTGAGCAGCATGGCCAGGCCGATGGTCAGGAACACCTGGGACTGGATCACCAGCGAGGCCAGGCCGGGTGTGATGTCGGCGCGCATGGCCATGAACAGCAGGCCGAACTGGCCAGCGCCGATGAGCACGCCATAGGCCGCGAGGTTGCCCCAGCCCACGGCCGGTCGGCGCAGCAGCAGCTCCGCGGGCAGCGCGGCCAGCTCGAAGCGCAGCGCTGCGAACAGCAGCGGCGGCAACTGGGCCTGGCCCAGCTTGATGACGACGAAATTGGGGCCCCACACCGCCACCACCGC
>CAZKDU010000194.1:2935-4375 GCA_964551485.1 uncultured Burkholderiaceae bacterium | reverse complement strand
ACATCGACCCGGCCAAGGTCAACGTCAACGGTGGCGCCATCGCCATCGGCCACCCGATCGGGGCGTCCGGCTGCCGCATCCTGGTGACGCTGCTGCACGAGATGCAGCGCAGCGGCGCCAAGAAGGGCCTGGCCGCGCTGTGCATTGGCGGTGGCATGGGGGTTTCCCTCGCACTGGAACGTTGATTCCAGGGTAAAACGGTTCCCAGCCCTTGTTCCGGCTGGGTTGGGGGCTATTATTTTGATAGTAGAGACAGAACGACAGGAGATGAAGATGAGTCAAAAAGTTGCATACGTGACCGGTGGCATGGGTGGCATCGGTACCGCCATTTGCCAGCGCCTGCACAAAGAGGGTTTCAAGGTCATCGCAGGCTGCGGCCCGACGCGCGACTACGACAAGTGGCTGGCCGAGCAGAAGGCCCTGGGCTACACCTTCTACGCCTCGGTGGGCAATGTGGGGGCCTGGGACTCCACCGTGGAGGCCTTCGCCAAGACCAAGGCCGAGCACGGCCGCATCGACGTGCTGGTCAACAACGCCGGCATCACCAAGGACCGCATGTTCCTGAAGATGACCCGCGAAGACTGGGACTCGGTGATCGAGACCAACCTGAACTCCATGTTCAACGTCACCAAGCAGGTCGTGGCCGACATGGTGGAAAAGGGCTGGGGCCGCATTGTCAACATCTCGTCGGTCAACGGCGAGAAGGGCCAGGCTGGCCAGACCAACTACTCGGCCGCCAAGGCCGGCATGCACGGCTTCACCATGGCCCTGGCCCAGGAACTGGCCACCAAAGGCGTGACGGTGAACACCGTGAGCCCGGGCTACATCGGCACCGACATGGTCAAGGCCATCCGCCCCGACGTGCTGGAGAAGATCGTCGCCACCGTGCCGGTCAAGCGCCTGGGTGAGCCGAGCGAGATCGCCTCCATCATCGCCTGGCTGGCGTCCGACGAAGGCGGCTACTCCACCGGCGCCGACTTCTCGGTCAACGGCGGTCTGCACATGGGCTGACGCTGCCACGTGCCGGCCCCTTGGGCCAGCACCAGGCCCGGGTGCCCGGTGCGTGCCACCTCCGGCATGCACCGAGTGCGCCCAACAACCCCGCTTCGGCGGGGTTGTTCGTTTCCAGGGTCGCCCAAAGCGGTGAGCTGGTCTACGATGGGGCATCGTCGCCGCCGGCGGATGGGGCCATCGGGCCGCACCCGCCAGCCCATTCCCGCCGTGTCCCTGACCTCTCCCTGCGCCCATGCCCCATGACGTTTCCCTGATCAGCACCGTGGCCGCCGGCCTGGGCCTGGCCCTGTTGCTGGGTTTTCTGGCGGCGCGCCTGAGCCTGCCGGCCCTGGTGGGTTACCTGCTGGCCGGGGTCATCATCGGGCCGTTCACGCCGGGCTTCGTGGCCGATGCCGGCATCGCCTCGCAGCTGGCCGAGATGGGCGT
>CAZKDU010000194.1:0-2925 GCA_964551485.1 uncultured Burkholderiaceae bacterium | reverse complement strand
GCTGCTGATGTTCGGCGTGGGCCTGCATTTCTCGTTCGACGACCTGCTGGCGGTGCGCGCGATCGCCGTGCCCGGCGCCGTGGTGCAGATGGCCGTGGCCACCGCGCTCGGCATGGGCCTGGCCACCTGGTGGGGCTGGCCGCTGGGCGGGGCGCTGGTGTTCGGCCTGTCGCTCTCGGTGGCCAGCACCGTGGTGCTGCTGCGCGCGCTGGAAAGCCGCGGTGCGCTGGCCTCGTTCAACGGCCGTGGGGCCGTGGGCTGGCTGGTGGTGGAGGACCTGGCCATGGTGCTGGTGCTGGTGCTGCTGCCGCCGCTGGCCGGCCTGCTGGGTGGCCAGCCGCCGGCCGGCGAGGCCAGTGCCACCCAGGGCGAGCCGTGGCGCACCCTGGGGCTGACGCTGCTGCAGGTGGGAGGCTTCGTCACGCTGATGCTGGTGGTGGGGCGGCGCGTGTTCCCCTGGCTGCTGTGGCAGGTGGCGCGCACCGGCTCGCGCGAACTCTTCACCCTGTGTGTGGTGGCCGCGGCGCTGAGCATCGCCTATGCCTCGGCCAAGCTGTTCGGCGTGTCGTTCGCACTGGGTGCGTTCTTTGCCGGCATGGTCATGCGCGAGTCGGAGTTCAGCCACCGCGCGGCGCACGAGTCGCTGCCGCTGCGCGACGCGTTTGCCGTGCTGTTCTTCGTGTCGGTGGGCATGCTGTTCGACCCGCGTGTTCTGCTGGAGCAGCCGCTGCAGGTGCTGGGTGTGGTGGCCATCATCGTGGTGGGCAAGTCGCTCGCCGCCGGGGCCCTGGTGCTGGCCTTTCGCTACCCGCTGAACACCGCGCTCACGGTCTCGGCCAGCCTGGCGCAGATCGGCGAGTTCTCATTCATCCTGCTGGGGCTGGGGCTGTCGCTGGGCCTGCTCCCGCCCGAAGGGCAGAGCCTGGTGCTGGCCGGCGCGCTGGTGTCGATCGCTCTGAACCCACTGGTGTTCCAGGCGGTGGAGCCGCTGCAGCGATGGATCCTGGCGCGTTCGGCCACGGCGCGTGCGCTGGCCGCACGCGACGACCCGCTGTCCGAGTTGCCCATGAGCACCGACCCGCGCTACCTGGCGCAGCACGTGGTGCTGGTGGGCTATGGCCGCGTGGGCGGCAAGATCGCCGATGCGCTGCAGGCGCATGGCCTGCCCTTTGTGGTGACCGAGCAGAACCGCGAGAAGGTCGAGGCCCTGCGCGCGCGTGGCCTGGCGGCTGTGTCGGGTGACGCGGCCGAGCCCGAGGTGCTGGTGCAGGCCCATATCGCGCGCGCGCGCATGCTGGTGGTGGCGGTGCCCGATGCCATGCGCGCGCGCCAGATGCTGGCCACCGCGCGCACGCTGAACCCCGGCATTGAGACCGTGGTGCGCACCCACAGCGACGAAGAGGCCAGCCAGCTGCGCCATGACCAGGCCGGCGCCGTGTTCGTGGGCGAGCACGAGCTGGCCCAGTCCATGGCGCGCCACGTGCTCGGTGCGGCGGGCGTGACCCAGGCGTGAGTGCCCGGGCTGGCCACCCGAGGGGGGCTACAGCGGCATGACCTCGGCATGCTGCCCCAGCAACGGGCCACACAGGATGCGGTAGGTGTCCGCGTCGAACACGCTGGGTGTGCGGCCCAGTTGCCGGGCCTGGGCCAAGGTGCTGGCACTGCCCAGGTAGTTCCAGCGGTGCACCACGTGGAGCTGGCGCTGGCGGCCCAGGCGCTCCACCACAGCCACCGGCCCGGCATGGGGCCAGACCGCCACCTGCCATGGGCCCAGGGCCGACAGCAGGCGCTGCTGGTGCGCCTGCCAGGTCTCGTCGCCGCGGCACACACCGGTGCAGCGGTGCAGCGCCGCGCGGAAACACCCGCGTCCCGGGGTCAGCCGTTCCAGGCCCAGCACAGCATGGCACAGGCGGTGCGCATCGGCCAGGTCGCGCAGGCGTTCCATGGCCGTGTGGCGGTTGCGGAACAGGCCGTACAGCCCCGGGGTCAGCGCAAAGTCCGCGTCTTTCGAGTGCACCAGGCGCGGGGTACCGTCGCCGATCTGCCAGGCGCAGAGTTGTCGGTCGCGCCGCAAACGCTGGTTCAGCAGCGGTTGCTGCTGCTTGATGAGCTGGGCCTCCAGCAGCAAAGCCCCGAGCTCGCCGAGCATGGGGATGTGGCTGATGCGCCGGGTTTGCCGCAGCAGGTGGGCCTCGTCCGGGTTGCGCAGGTGCGAGAGCACGCGCTGGCGCAGGTTCACGCTTTTGCCGATGTACAGCGGCATGCGCTCGTCCAGGCCATGGAACACATAGACCCCAGGGGTGTCCGGCAGCTCGGCCGCCGCCTGCCGCAGCGCGGCTGCGGACAGCGCAGGCGTGGCCGCGTCGGGCACAGCGGGGTCGTCAGGGCAGGGCATGGTGCAAAGGCAAACAGGGGACGGGGTCAGATGGCCGGGGCGGTGGCTGCGGGTCTGGCCAGGCAGGCCTTGCGGATTGTGCAACGCCAGCGGCCCTGTGTGCCGGCTTCGCCAGTACCAGTGCGGCAGGCTGCTGCGACAATATTGGCCAGCGTGCCCGTGTCGCGGGCTCCCCGTCCCAAGCCCGCATACCCCGTGTCACCGCACCAACCCACTTCAGTCCACAGCCCTTGGCGCATGAGCGTTGCGCCGATGATGGATTGGACGGACAAGCACTGTCGTCACCTGCACCGGCTGCTGAGCCGCCACGCCCTGCTGTACACCGAGATGGTGACGACCGGGGCGCTGATCCATGGCGACGTGGCGCGCCACCTGCGTTTCAACGCCGAGGAGCACCCGGTGGCGCTGCAGCTGGGCGGCAGCGAGCCGGCCGACCTGGCGCACAGCGCCCGGCTCGGCGCGCAATGGGGGTACGACGAGATCAACCTCAACTGCGGCTGCCCGAGCGAGCGAGTGCAGCGCGGCGCCTT
>CAZKDU010000193.1:0-4377 GCA_964551485.1 uncultured Burkholderiaceae bacterium | reverse complement strand
GGGCGAGCCCATCACCATCTGGAACGCCAAGAGCATGTTCGATGCCGCGCGCGTGCTGGGTGCGGCCGTGCGCCGCGTGCACGAGCGCGACGCCGCCTCGCTCAAGCAGTCCGGCGTGGACTTCAACGTCTCGCTGATCTTCGGCGGCCAGATTCAGGGCGAGGGCATGCGCCTGTTCCAGGTCTACTCGGCCGGCAACTTCATCGAGGCCACGCCCGAAACGCCCTACTTCCAGGTCGGCGAGTCCAAGTACGGCAAGCCGGTGCTGGACCGCGTGATCACGCCCCAGACCCCGCTCGACGAGGCCGCCAAGTGCGCCCTGGTGTCGATGGACTCCACCCTCAAGTCCAACCTCTCGGTCGGCCTGCCGCTGGACCTGGTGGTCTACGACGCCAACACCTTTCAGACCGACAAGGTGGTCTGCATCGACGAGCACAACCCTTACTTCCGCATGCTGCACGACACCTGGGGCCAGCGCCTGCGCGAGGTGTTCGACAGCATCGAGCACCCGATGTGGAACGGCGGCCACACCGAGGTGCCGCTGATGCAGCCCTCGGCACGCCGCACGCCGCTCAAGAAGATCACCACCCCTGAAGAAAAGCTGATCTGAGCGCCGCCGACCCCACGCCATGAGCTTGATCGTTTTCTCCCACGGCAACGGCTTTCCCGGCGGCACCTACGGTGTGCTGCACAAGGCCCTGCGCGCGCGCGGCTTCAAGCTGCGCGCCATCGACAAGTTCGGCCACGACCCGCGCTACCCCGTCACCGACAACTGGCCGCACCTGGTGCAGCAGCTCGCCGACTTCGCGGCCGCCGAAATCGTGCGCGCCGACGAACCGGCCTGGCTGGTCGGCCACTCGCTCGGCGGCCTGCTCAGCACCATGGTGGCGGCGCGCCACCCGCAGGCCGGCGCGGCCGGCCTCGGCGGCCACGGCATCGCCGGCGTGGTGCTGCTGGACTCGCCCATGGTCGGCGGCTGGCGCGCCACCGCGGTCAAGGTGGCCAAGCGCACCGCCCTGTTCGGCCGCATGTCGCCGGGCGCGGTCAGCGTGAAGCGGCGCCACCACTGGCCCGACCTGGCCACGGCCCACGCCCACTTTGCCCAGAAGAAGGTGTTCGCACGCTGGGACCCACGCGTGCTCGACGACTACCTGGCCCACGGCACCCACGACGCCGCCGACGGCCAGCGCGTGCTCAGCTTCGACCGCGACGTGGAAACCGCGATCTACAACACCCTGCCCCACCACCTGGACCGCCTGCTGGCGCGCCATGCGCCGCGCTGCCCGGTGGCCTTCATCGGTGGCCTGCAGTCGGCCGAGCTGCGCCAGGCCGGCCTGGCGCTGACCGAGAAGCTCACGCGCGGGCGCATGACCATGCTCGACGGCAGCCACCTGTTCCCCATGGAAAAACCGCTGGCCACCGCCGCCGCGGTCGAAGCCGCGATCCGCGCCCTGCAGGGCTGAGCCTGCGCAGGCGGGCTGCACGCTGACGGCTCAGCGCAGCTTGTCCAGCGCCATCTGGATCAGCACCCGCGTCACCGGACCGGCCACACCGTCGACCCTGGCACCCACACTGGCCTGGAACGCCTGGACCGCCCGCGTGGTGGCCGGGCCATAGCGGCCATCGGGCTCCAGCGGGGGCTCGGCACCCAGGTCGTTCAGGGCCTGCTGCAGCCACAGCACGTCGGGGTTGCGGCGGCCCGCGGCCCAGGCCTCGGCGGGCTGGGCCGGGCCGCGCAGCAGCGGCCAGAGCCGCTCGAACCAGGCCTGGCGGTCGGCCAGGCCGTTGAAGCCGCCATTGACCTTGAACGTGATGCCGCGGATGTCGTTGAGGTCGGCCAGCCGGTTGAGCCGGCCCTCGCTCCACTCGTGCAGGGCCGGCGCCAGCGCGTGCGCGGGGTCGGTGGCCAGCTCGGGCTGGCGCACCAGGTCCAGCCCACACAGCGCGCCCATGCGCTGGTGATTGCCGCGCCCGGTGGTCTGCAGCATGCCGTTGCCACGGTAGCGAAAGCCATCGCCCGGCTCGGTGTTGCCCAGCTCGCGCGCCTTGCGCGGGTTGCCCAGGCCGTACACCCGCTCGGCCAGGGCCTGCTCGCGCCCGGCCAGCTGCTGGGCCTCGGCCGGCGTGATGGCCGCCGTGTGCCGGTTCACGCCGAAGATCTCGAGCATGCGCGGCGCGCTGTACTTGAGGCTTTCGCGCAGCACCGTGAAGCCGCCGCACTCGTGCAGCACCTGGGCCAGAAAATGCGCGAGCCGCAGCGGCGTGGCCAGGCCATGGGAGGCCAGCTCGGCCTCGCCCTGGCTCAGCGCCGCCAGGTACTCGGCGCGGGCGCGCGGCGCCACCTGCTTGACTGCGGAAACAGCGTCCATGCTGCCCTCCTCGGGTTGAGGGTATCCAGGGCCGGCCGCCCGACGCGGGGCCCGGGCAGGCGGTCAAGGGCCTTCAGGCGGCCCAGTGCACCCAACCGCTCCAGGCCGTGACCAGCACCACCCCGCCAAACGCGATGCGGTACCAGGCAAACGGCACGAAGCTGTGACTGCCAATGTAGCGCAGCAACCAGCGCACGCACAACCAGGCGCTGACGAACGAGCACACCAGGCCCACGGCAAACATCGGCACGTCGGCCAGGCTCAACAGGGCGCGCTCCTTGTACAGGCTGTAGGCGCCCGCCCCCACCAGGGTGGGGATGGCCAGGTAGAACGAGAAGTCGGTGGCGGCCTGGCGGCTCAGGCCCAGCAGCATGCCGCCGATGATGGTGGCGCCGCTGCGGCTGGTGCCCGGCACCATGGCCAGGCACTGCACCAGGCCGACCTTGAGCGCGTCCAGCGCCGACATGTCGTCCACCGTGTGCACCCGCACGGCCGAGGCTGGCCGGCGCTCGGCCCAGAGGATGATGAACCCGCCCACGATGAAGGTGCTGGCCACCACCACCGGGGTGAACAGGTGCGCCTTGATGGCCTTGCCCAGCAGCAGGCCCAGCACCACGGCCGGCACGAAGCCAATCAGCACGTTGAGCGCGAAGCGCTGCGCCTGGCGCTCGCTGGGCAGGGCCAGCAGGGTGCTGCGGATCTTCTGCCAGTACACCAGCACCACGGCCAGGATGGCCCCGGTCTGGATGGCGATGTCGAACACCTTGGCCTTGTCGTCGTCAAAGCCGAGCAGCGCCCCGGCCAGGATCAGGTGGCCGGTGGACGAAATCGGCAGGAACTCGGTCACCCCCTCCACCACGCCCATCAGGGCCGCCTTCACCAGCAACACCACGTCCACATGCGCTCCTTGAAAAAAGTGGCTGGATTATCACCACGCCACCTGTCGGCCAGCGCACGCCGACAGCCCCCAGGCAAAAAAAAGCGCCCAACCCCGCAAAGGGTGGACGCCAGAGGCACCGGGGCGGCGAGGGGTGAGACCGCCCGCAGTGTTGCGCTGACGCGCAGGAGACCAGGCTGTCAGCGCAGGGAAAACCAGGGGGAACACCCACCCAGGCTCAGCGGCAACGCGGCCAGGGCCGCTGGGATGCCCTGGGCCAGGGCGTGTCAGTAACGGTAGTGGCCGCCACCGTGGTGGTGATGGTGGCGATGGCCATGCCACGGGCGGCCCGGCACCACATACACCGGGGCCGGTTGGTAGTAGGCCGGGGCCGGTTGGTAATAGACCGGGCGCGGCGCGTAGTACACCGGTGCGGGCTGCACCACCACCGGGGGCGGTGCGTAGTACACGGGTGCGGCCGGGTAGGCGTTGCCCACATTGACCACGGCACCCGGCACACCAATGCCCACCGACCAGGCCACGTCGGAACGGGCGCTGGCCGTGCCCGAGGCGGCCAGGGCCGCCAGGCCCAGCAAGGCCGCAGCGGCAGACACAGAGACAGAACGACGCAGAGTCATGATGGATTCTCCAAAAGCGGGCAATCAAGCTGCCCATGTCGTGATTAACGCATCAAACACCGCGCCCGGCCCCCCACGGCCGGTCAAAGCTGTAGCCAAACGTAACGCCCGGGCGTCCGCCCCCTAAAATTGCCCGATGAGTTCTGCCAACGACCAAAACACAACAAAACCCAGCCATTTCCTGCGCCAGATCATCGAGCACGACCTGGCCGCGGGCACCTACGCCAGCCGCCGCTGGGCCGGCTCCCCGGGCGACGCCGCCCACCAGGCCGCCGGCCAGCCCGACCCGGCCAGGATCCGCACCCGCTTTCCGCCCGAACCCAACGGCTACCTGCACGTGGGTCATGCCAAGAGCATCTGCCTGAACTTCGGGCTGGCGCGCGACTACGGCGGCGTGTGCCACATGCGCTTTGACGACACCAACCCGGAGAAGGAAGACACCGAGTACGTCAACAGCATCCTGGACGCGGTGCAGTGGCTCGGCTTTGGCTGG
>CAZKDU010000192.1:0-4379 GCA_964551485.1 uncultured Burkholderiaceae bacterium | reverse complement strand
GCGCGCGGCAGTGCTGCTCGACGGTGTGAAGCACATGGTGCTGACCACCGGCACCCCGCCCACGCCCGACCGCGGTGCTGCCGTGCTGGCCGACAGCGCCTTTGCCATCAAGGCCGCGATCGACCTGCCGATCCAGGCCCAGTGCGAGCCGCCGGACGACGACCGCTGGTTCGAGCGCCTCAAGGCCGCCGGCGTGGACGCGCTCGGCATGCACCTGGAGGCCGTCACGCCGGCGGTGCGCGAACGCATCATGCCGGGCAAGGCCAGCGTGCCTTTGGCGCGCTACTTCGACGCGTTCGCTGCGGCCGTGTCGGTGTTCGGGCGCGGCCAGGTCAGCACCTACATCCTGGCCGGCCTGGGCGACAGCCGCGAGGCCATCCTGGCCATGTGCGAGCGCCTGCTGGCCCTGGGGGTCTACCCGTTCGTCGTGCCCTTCGTGCCGATCTCCGGCACCCCGCTGGAGGGCCACCCCGCGCCCGACCCGGCGTTCATGGCCGCGCTGCTGCAGCCGCTGGGCGCCATGACGGCCGCGGCGCGGCTGCGCGCCAGCGACAGCAAGGCCGGCTGCGGCAAGTGCGGCGCCTGCTCCTCGCTGTCCCTCTACGAGGCCTGAGCCCACCCCACCCCCCGGAGGCTGACATGCTGTGCATCGACGACCTGAGTGAACTCTCCACGGCCTACACGCCGGTGGAATTCCGCGTGCGCGAGGCCGCCAACGCCTGGGAGCGGCGCGAGGCCCATGCGCTGCGCCGCACCGTGTTCTGCATCGAGCAGGGCCTGTTCCAGGGCGACGACCGCGACGCCATCGACAGCCAGGCCCAGCTGCTGGTGGCCCTGGCCTGCACCGGCGGCTTGCCCGAGCAGGTGGTGGGCACGGTGCGCATCCACTCGCCCGAGCCCGGCCTCTGGTGGGGCTCGCGCCTGGCCGTGCACCCGGCGTTCCGCAGCCAGGGCCAGATCGGCGCGACCCTGATCCGCCTGGCCGTGGGCCGCGCCCATGCCCAGGGCTGCACCCGCTTCCTGGCCCATGTGCAGCAGCAGAACGTGCCGCTGTTCCTCAAGCGCCACTGGGTGGCGCTGGACACGCTGCAGCTGCACGGCCGCCCGCACAGCCTGATGCAGGCCGCGCTGGCGGCCCACCCGCCGTGCCACGACGCCGCTGGCGGCGTCGTGACCCTGGCGCGCGAGGGCCGTGCATGAGCCCCCTCACCCCGCTCGACCTGCCGGCCCTGGCGCAGGCCCTGCGTGCCAGCCGCGGCTTCGCCCACAAGCGCGACATCGCCGGGGTGGTGCGCCACCTGCAGGGCGCGCTGCAGCTGCCCGGCCTGCCCGAGGCCGCGGTGCCGGTGGGCGACGACTGCGCCGTGCTGCCCGACGGCCAGGGCGGCCACCTGCTGTTCGCCATCGAGGGCTTCGTCGACGACTTCGTCGAGCGCATGCCCTGGTTTGCCGGCTACTGCGGCGTCATGGTCAACGCCAGCGACATCTACGCCATGGGCGGGCGCCCGCTGGCCGTGGTGGACGCGCTCTGGAGCCCCGGGCCCGAGCCGGCCCGGCCGCTGCTGCAGGGCCTGGCCGAGGCGGCGCGGCGCTACGCCATCCCGGTGGTGGGCGGGCACAGCAACCACCTGGCCACGCGCGGCCAGCTTGCCGTGGCCATCCTGGGCCGGGCCCAGCGCCTGCTGACCAGCTTCAACGCGCGCCCGGGCGACCAGTTGCTGGCCGTGGTCGACCTGCGCGGCGCCTACGAGGAGCCGTTCCCCTACTGGAACGCCTCGACCCGGGCCCCGGCCGAACGCCTGCGCGCCGACCTGGCCCTGCTGCCCGAGCTGGCCGAAGCCGGCCTGTGCGACGCCGCCAAGGACATCAGCATGGCCGGCCTGGCCGGCACCACGCTGATGCTGCTCGAGTGTTCGCGCGCCGGCGCCGTGCTGGACCTGGACGCGGTGCCGCGCCCGGCCGGCGTGCCCCTGCTGCGCTGGCTGACCTCGTTCCCGAGCTACGGCTTCGTGCTCAGCGTGCGGCCGGCCCAGGCGGAGGTGGTGCGCCGCCGCTTCGCCGCGCGCGACCTGGCCTGCGCCGTGGTCGGCGAGGTGCAGGCCGGCTCGGCCCTGTGGCTGCGCCAGCAGGGGGCCCAGGCCTGCCTCTGGGACTGGGCCGCCGAGGCCTTCATCACCGCGGGCCCGGCCCAGGCGGAGGCCGCCCATGCCTGAGTCACTGCCATCCCTGCCCCCCTTGCGCATCGGCCTGCTGACGCACTCGGTCAACCCGCGCGGCGGCGTGGTGCACACCCTGGAGCTGGCCCAGGCCCTGCACGACGCCGGCCATGTGGTCACGGTGATGGCGCCGGCCCTGCCGGGCCAGCGCTTCTTCCGCCCGCTGCGCTGCGCCGTGTCGCTGGTGCCGGTGCACGGCACGCCGCGGGCGCTCGAGGCCCTGGTGGGCGACCGCATCGAGGCCTGCGTGGCCCACCTCACGGGCCTGCTGGCGCGGCAGCACTTCGACGTGCTGCATGCGCACGACGGCATCGGCGGCAACGCCCTGGCCACGCTGCAGGCGCGCGGCCTGATCCCCGGCTTCGTGCGCACCGTGCACCACCTGGACGACTTCGCGCACCCGCAGCTCGCCGCCTGGCAGCTGCGTGGCTTCCGCGAGGCGCGGCGCGTGCTGTGCGTGAGCCGCCTGTGGTGCGACACCCTGGCGCGCGAGCACGGGGTGGCGGCCGACGAGGTGCCCAACGGCGTGGACCTGGCGCGCTTCTCGCCCCGGCCCGGGCCCGACGACGCGGCCCTGCTGCACGGCCTGGGCCTGGCGGTGGCCGGGCCCGTGGTGCTGGCCGTGGGCGGCATCGAGGCGCGCAAGAACAGCGTGCGCCTGCTGCAGGCCTTCGCCCGGCTGCGCCAGCGCCTGCCCGGCGCGCAGCTGGTGCTGGCCGGCGGCGCCAGCCTGCTTGACCACGGCGCCCATGTGGCCGAGTTCCAGGCCTGCGCGCGCGCCCTGGGCCTGTGGGACAGCGCGGCGCTGCGTGTCACCGGCCCGCTGGCCGACGCCGTGCTGCCGGCGCTGATGCGCCGCGCCGCGCTGCTGGCCCTGCCCTCGCTGTGCGAAGGCTTCGGTCTGGTGGTGCTCGAGGCCCTGGCCAGCGGCACGCCGGTGCTGGTGTCGCGCCAGGCGCCGTTCACCGAGTACCTGGCGCCGCACGAGGCGGCCTGGGCCGACCCGCTCGACGTGGACGCGCTGGCCCTGGGCCTGTGGCAGGGCCTGCAGGGAGGGCGGCGTGAGGTTGCGGCCGCCACCGCGCGCCGCCTGGGCCAGCGCTTCAGCTGGCCGGCCAGCGCCGCGCGCCACACCCGGCTCTACCACGACACCCTGGCCACCCCCGTGGCGGCCGCCCCGCGGCGCACCGCGCCCTGCACCCCCTGAAAGGACACCCCCATGCCCGTGATGCATTTCCAGATCCGCTGGCCCGACCAGTCCGAGCAGCGCTGCTACTCGCCTTCGGTGGTGGTCAGCGAGCACCTGTCGGCCGGCACCAGCTACCCGCTTGACGAGTTCCTGCGGCGCGTGCGCGAGGCCCTGCACATCGCCTCCGAGCGGGTGCGCGCCAAGTATGGCTTTGCCTGCTCGCAAGCGCTCGACCAGCTGGCCGAGATCGAGCAGGACGCCACGCGTTTTGCGGCCCAGGCCGACGCGCGCGTGACCGTGCTGGGCTTCGACTGAGGCCCCGCACGGCCGCTTCCCTGCGTGTCCTTCCCCATTCGTTTGCCCTGAGGCCATGACCATGTCTTCCACCCCCTCTGCCACCCCCCGAGCCCACCACAGCGTCCTGATCGTCGGCGGCGGCCAGTCCGGCCTGTCGCTGAGCCACTGCCTACAGCAGCGCGGCATCGACCACCTGGTGCTGGAAAAGCGCAGCCTGGTGCACAGCTGGCGCACCCAGCGCTGGGACTCGTTCTGCCTGGTCACGCCCAACTGGCAGTGCAACTTGCCGGGCTGGCCCTACCAGGGCGACGACCCGCACGGCTTCATGGTCAAGTCGGAGATCAACGCCTGGCTGGCCGGCTTCGTCCAGCACGTCAACGCGCCGGCGCTCGAAGGGGTGGTGGTGCAGCGGATCTGGCGCCGCCCCGGCGCACCGTTCCAGGTCGAGACCAGCCAGGGCCTGTTCACGGCCGACCAGGTGGTGGTGGCCTCGGGCGGCTACCACAAGCCCATCGTGCCGCGCCTGGCCGAGCGCCTGCCGCTGGACATGGTGCAGATGCACTCGGCCGAGTACCGCCGGCCACAGCAGCTGCCCGAGGGCAAGGTGCTGGTGGTGGGCTGTGGCCAGTCGGGCGCGCAGATCGCCGAGGACCTGCACCTGGCCGGCCGCCAGGTGC
>CAZKDU010000191.1:0-4392 GCA_964551485.1 uncultured Burkholderiaceae bacterium | reverse complement strand
ATGATGATGAACGGCGTGGCCAGCATCGACAGCACCATGCTTGCCAGGATGGGGTTGAGCAGCGTCGGCGGCACCAGGCTGTTCTGTGCGCTGAGCGTCAGCAGCACAAAGCCGAATTCACCGGCCTGCGCCAGGTACAGCCCGGTGCGCAGCGACGTACCCATGGACGCACCAAAGGCCTTGGCCAGCGCGCTGATCATGACCAGCTTGAACGCCACCGGCAGCGTCACCAGCAGCAGCACCATGGGCCAGCGCTCCAGCACCAGGCGCCAGTCCAGGATCATGCCGATGGTGATGAAGAAAAGCCCCAGCAGCACGTCGTGAAACGGGCGTATGTCGGTCTCCACCTGGTGCTTGTATTCGGTTTCTGAAATGAGCATGCCCGCAATGAACGCGCCCAGCGCCAGGCTCAGGCCCGCCAGCTCGGTCAGCCAGGCCAGGCCCAGCGTGATCAGCAGCAGGTTCAGCACGAACAGTTCCTCGCTCTTGCGCCGCGCCACGATGGTCAGCCACCAGCGCATCACGCGCTGGCCGCCCACCAGCAGCACGGTGATCAACACCGTGGCCTTCAGGCCCGCCAGCGCCAGCGCGGTGAGCAGTGTCTCGGGCGGGCTGCCCAGCGCGGGTATCAGCACCAGAAGCGGCACCACGGCCAGATCCTGGAACAGCAGCACGCCCATCACGCGCTTGCCGTGCTCGCTCTCCAACTCCAGCCGCTCGGCCATGAGCTTGACCACGATGGCCGTGCTGCTCATGGCCAGCGCGCCCGACAGGGCCAGCGCCGTCTGCCAGGGCATGTGCCAGAGCTTGGGGGCGAGCGCCGCCAGAAACAGCGAGGCCCCGGTGGCCAGCAGCATGGTCAGCACCACCTGGCACAGCCCCAGGCCGAACACGTGGCGGCGCATGGCGCGCAGCTTGGGCAGGTTGAACTCCAGTCCGATCACGAACATCAGGAAGACCACGCCGAACTCACCCAGGTGGCGGACCCCCTCGGAGTTCTGCGCCAGCGCCAGTGCGTTGGGGCCGATCAGCACGCCCACCGTGAGGTAGCCCAGCATTGGCGGCAGCTTGAGCGAGCGGCAGGTCACCACACCCAGCACCGCAGCCAGCAGGTAGAGCAGCGTGAGTTCGAGCGAGGTCATGCCCCCGATGCTAGCAAGCGCGATGCCGGTTTCCGCAGAGAAAACACCCGCCCGTCGATAAAATGGCCGCATGACAGCCCCCCCCGTTCCGCCGCGGCCGTTCGACGCGGCCCAGGCCCTGCGACTGGCGCGCGACACGTTCGACATCGAGGCCGCCGCGGTGCTGGGGCTCAAGGACCGTGTGGGCGAGCATTTCGCCGCTGCCGTGCAGCGCCTGCTGGCGGCCCAGGGCCGGGTGGTGGTCATGGGCATGGGCAAGAGCGGCCACATCGGCCGCAAGCTCAGCGCCACCCTGGCCTCCACCGGCACCCCCGCCATGTTCGTGCACCCGGCCGAGGCCAGCCACGGCGACCTGGGCATGATCCGGCCCGACGATGTGGTGCTGGCCATCTCCAACAGTGGCGAGAGCGACGAACTCACCGCCATCCTGCCCGTGCTCAAGCGCCTGGGCGTGGCCCTGATCGCCATCACTGGCGGCCTGCAGTCCACCCTGGCGCGCCACGCCGACCTGGTGCTCGACAGCGGGGTGGAAAAAGAAGCCTGCCCGCTCAACCTCGCACCCACCGCCAGCACCACGGCCCAGCTCGCGCTGGGCGACGCCCTGGCTGTGGCCGTGCTCGACGCGCGTGGTTTCCGGGCCGAGGACTTCGCCCGTTCCCACCCCGGCGGTGCCCTGGGGCGCAAGCTGCTGACCCATGTCAGCGACGTCATGCGCAGCGGCGACCAGGTGCCGCGGGTCGGCCCCGAGGCCGGTTTCAGCGCCCTGATGCGCGAGATGAGCGCCAAGGGCCTGGGCGCCTCGGCCATCGCCGACGCGCAGGACCGGGTGCTGGGCATCTTCACCGACGGCGACCTGCGCCGCCTGGTCGAGGCCGGCGTGGACCTGCGCGGGCGCACCGCCCGCGACGTCATGAACCCGCGGCCGCGCATGGTGCGTGCCGAGGCCCTGGCGGTGGAGGCGGCCGAGCTCATGGAAGAGCACCGCATCACCAGCGTGCTGGTGCTGGACGCCGAGGGCCGGCTGTGCGGCGCCCTCAACAGCAACGACCTGATGCGGGCCAAGGTGATCTGATGGCCCTGCCCATGCTGACCCCGGCGCTGAGCTTCCCGCCCGAGCTGCTGCTGCGTGCCCAGGACGTGCGCGTGGTGTTCTTCGACGTGGACGGCGTGCTCACCGACGGCGGCCTGTATTTCGCCGAGTACCCGGCCGGCGACCCGCGCGGCGCGGGCGAGGCCATCAAGCGCTTCCACACGCTGGACGGCCACGGCCTCAAGCTGCTGCAGCGCGTCGGCATCACCCCGGCCGTGGTCACCGGGCGCGACGCCAAACCGCTGCGCGTGCGTCTGCAGGCCCTGGGCATCACCCACGCGCGCTTCGGTACCGAGGACAAGCGCCCCGCGGCCGAGGAGATCCTGCAGGCCCTGGGGCTGGACTGGTCGCAGGCCGCGGCCATGGGCGACGACTGGCCCGACCTGCCCATGTTGCGCCGCTGCGCCCTGGCCTGTGCCCCGGCCAATGCCCATGCCGAAGTGCGCGCCGTGGCCCACTGCACCACCCAGGCACGTGGCGGTGACGGCGCCGTGCGCGAGCTCTGCGACCTGCTGCTGGTGGCCAGCGGCCGCTACGCCGAGCTGCTGGGCGAGGCCGCCGCATGAGGTCGCGCCTGCGCGCCTTCTGGGACTGGGTGTCGATCTACCTGCCGATTTTGCTCATGGGCGTGCTGGCCCTGGCCACCTACTGGCTGGTCAAAAACAGCCCGCTGCTGGGTGTGGCCGAGCCCGAATCGCCGCTGCGCCACGAGGTCGACTACTTCATGCGCAGCTTCTCGGTGAAGAGCTTCGAAGCCGGAGGCCGGCTCAAGTCCGAGCTGCAAGGGACCGAGCTGCGCCACTTTCCCGACACCGACACCCTGGAGGTGGACCGTGGCCGCCTGCGCGCTTTCAACGACCAGGGCCACCTGATCACGGCCCAGGCCGACCATGTCCTGAGCAACGGCGACGCCAGCGAGGTGCAGCTGATCGGCAACGCCCATGTGGTGCGCGAGGCCGTGACCGACGGCAGCGGCCAGGTCCAGCCGCGGGTGGAGCTGCAGGGCGAGTTTCTGCACGCCTTCATGAACAGCGAGCGCGTGGTCTCGCACAAACCCGTGGTCATGCTGCGCGGGCGCGACCGCTTCAGCGCCGACAGCATGGAGTTCGACAACCTCGACGGCGTGCTGCAGCTGCGTGGCCGCGTCAGGGGTGTGCTGCCGGGCACCCTCCCCCCTTGAACCACCCCGTACAGGAGGGCCGCATGAGCCAGCTTGTCTTCATCACCGGCGCGTCCAGCGGCATCGGCCAGGCCCTGGCTTGGCGCTTCTACCAGGCGGGCTACACCCTGGCCCTGGCGGCGCGCCGTATCGAGGAGATCGAATCCTGGGCCAGGTCTTGCCAGCTGGATGTTTCTCGCTATCGAATTTATAGCGCTGATGTGTCGCAGACCGACCACATCGTGGCTGCCGGGCAGGCCTGCCTGGCGCAGCAGGGCCTGCCGGACGTGGTGATTGCCAACGCCGGCATCAGCATCGGCATGGACACGGCCGAGCGCGCCGACCTGGACGTGCTGGCACGCACCCTGGCCACCAACAACCTTGGCCTGGCGGCCACCTTCCATCCCTTTGTGGCCGCCATGGTCCGGCGCGGCAGTGGCCGGCTGGTCGGCATCGGCAGCGTGGCCGGCATCCGTGGCCTGCCCGGCCACGGCGCCTACTGCGCCAGCAAGGCCGCCGTCATCGCCTATTGCGAAAGCCTGCGTGGCGAGCTGCGCGCCAGCGGGGTGCGTGTGGTGACCCTGTGTCCGGGCTACATCGACACCCCGCTCACCCGGCAGAACCGCTACAGCATGCCGTTCCTCATGGCGCCGGCCGACTTTGCCGAGCGCGCCTTCGCTGCCATCGAGACCGGCGTCACCTACCGCGTGATCCCCTGGCAGATGGGGGTCGTGGCCAAGCTGCTGCGCCTGCTGCCCAACGCCTGGTTCGACCGGCTGCTGGCCGGGCGGCCGCGCAAGCAGCGCCAGCAGGCCCCGGGTTGAGCCCGACGGCCTGACTTCCGCGCCCATGAAACGACAACGGCTCCCGAAGGAGCCGTTGTTCAGAGGGGCGGGCCGGATGGATGCCGGTCCGACGGGGTCAGAGCTCAGTAGCCGCCGCCACCGTTGCCACCGCCGTAGCCGCCACGGCCACCGCCGCGCGGGCCGGAGCCGTAGGGG
>CAZKDU010000190.1:0-4399 GCA_964551485.1 uncultured Burkholderiaceae bacterium | reverse complement strand
CCCACTCGACCCGAACGAGCCGGAGAACCTGGCCAAGACGATCGCCGCGCTGCAGCTCAAGTACGTGGTGATCACGAGTGTGGACCGCGATGACCTGCGCGATGGCGGCGCGGGCCATTTCGTGGCCTGCATCGAGCGGACGCGCGCGCTGTCGCCGCAGACGCAGATCGAGGTGCTGGTGCCGGATTTCCGCGGCCGCGATGACCGTGCGCTGCAGATCCTGCAGGCCGCACCACCCGATGTGATGAACCACAACCTGGAGACGGTGCCGCGCCTGTACAGGGAGGCGCGCCCGGGCTCGGATTACCAGTTCAGCCTGAACCTGCTGAAGAAGTTCAAGGCGCTGCACCCGCGGGTGCCCACCAAGAGCGGCATCATGGTGGGCCTGGGCGAGACGGACGAGGAGATCCTGCAGGTGATGCGCGACATGCGCGCGCACGACATCGACATGCTGACCATCGGCCAGTACCTGGCGCCGTCGAACAGCCACCTGCCGGTGCGCCGCTATGTGCACCCGGACACGTTCAAGATGTTCGAGGACGAGGCCCGCCGCATGGGCTTCAGCCACGCCGCCGTCGGCGCCATGGTCCGCTCCTCGTACCACGCCGATCAGCAGGCTCACGCCGCAGGCGTGGCTGCCAGCGAACCGTGATTTCTCAAGCACTGCGGCCCTCAACGGCCGTTCTTCAACGCCAATGAACCTGCACGCTGGGCCACAGGCGCATCGCGGGTTCACTGGCCAGCGACGACATTTCAGCAGTTGCGGTTGTCAGCGCTTGCCCAAGAGAAATCAGTTCAGCGCCGTGGCATGTTGTGCGGCCAGCCACGACTGAATGCTGGCCTGGAGCTGGCTCATTTGCAATGACAGTGCGGAGTTGCCCACCGCGCTCGCAGGATCGGCGGCCCCCAAGGCACCCGCAGACGGCGAGCCTTGGGCTGCCGCCAAGGTCGACACCAGTTGCTGAATGCTGTGGATCAAGTCCGTGGTCACCGCCGCACTCCCCGTGGACGCCGACGTCGCAGATGACACAGGGGCGGCCCCCGATGCCGACACATTTCCACTCACTGCCGTGGTTGCCGGCGCCGCTGCCTTAGTCCCCGCCAACACATGTTGAATGCCCAGCTTGTTGGCAAGCGTCTGGTCATCTGTAAGCTGTTGGAGCGCAGAAGGCCCTTTGTAGGCCACGAGCGGGTCCACCGTCCAATCGTAAGCAGACCCCAAACCACCTGCAATCAGGTTGTCAAAGTCGATGCCATGGTCGGATCCCGTGCCCGCATACTGCTCATAGGGCCGGTATGCCACACCAGCAGCATCGAGTTGCTGCCCCAGCCCCTTGAGTCCATCCAGCGGTATTCCGAACTTGTCGCATTGCCTGAGGATGTCCTGCGGATAAAAACCCGACGAGGTCAGCAACTCACCTTGCGCCGAGTAGTACCGCATGGCCTGAATTCTTTGCCCGTCACGGTGCATCACCACAGCAAACTGCCCGCTCCGGATCTCACCCGGCGCGGTTTTACGGGCGGGGGTCTGTTCGCTCAACACGGCGCTGAAACTGGTGGGTGCAGTGGTGGCCGCCACATTGGCCTTGGTGGCAGCCTGGGACGGCTCTGCCTGCTGAAGCGCTGTCAGCAATGACTGCGCTGCGCTGATGAGGTTGATGGACATGGTGCCTGCCTTGTGAATTGACCTCAAGGCTACACAGCCCCGCCCTGCACGATCTGCTCATCAACCATGGGTTCTGGAGTCAATTTGCGGTACTTTAGGAGCACCCATCAACGCCCTCTCCTGCCATCGGATGCTGGCCGCCGAACAGCTTCGCCCCCCAGACCTGCTGCGTTCATGGCGCCTCCCACAGGACTGGGCCACAATTTCAGCTGATCGTCAGCACGCTGGCCACCTTCCCCGATAAAACCCATGTCTCTCAGTGTGATCGACCCCGACCTGCTCGCCCTGTACGCGGGCACCGACTACCAGGTGCACGCCAAACCCGGTTTCACCCTGCACATCGACCAGGCCAGCACGGCCCTGCACACGCTGCTGCAGCGCAGCGGCCAGGGCTCGGCCACCTTCATCACCGCCTGGAACCCACGCAGCGAACCGCTCGGCGAGGCCGAGAACGCGCAGCGCATGGCCGCGCTGCGCGCGCGCCTGGGTCCGCTTGGCCTGCCGGTGCTGGAAGCCCATGGCCACGACCCCTCGGGCCAGTGCGCAGGCGAGGCCAGCCTGCTGGTGCTGGGCCTGACGCTGGCACAGGCAGAAGACCTGGGCCGCGACTTCGGGCAGAACGCCATTCTCTGGGCCGGCCCCGACGCGGTGCCGCGTCTGCTGCTGCTGCGCTGAAGAACCCGGCGGCGGCTCGCCCCGGCCAGCTCAGGCGCCGAACAGACTGGCCGGCTCCTCGCAGGCCAGCACCTGCTGGGCCCAGGCCTGCAGCTTGCCGGTGTCGGCGCGCAGCACCTCCTGCTTGACGCTGAGGATCTGCGCCGGGTGCATGGAGAAGCTGCGCAGGCCCAGGCCCAGCAGCAGCCGCGTGAGCGCCACGTCGCCCGCCATCTCGCCGCACACGCTCACGCCCTTGCCCTGGGCCCGGCACTCGGCGATGGTGTCGGCCACCAGGCGCAGCACGGCCGGGTGCAGCGGGTCGTACAGGTGAGCCACCGACTCGTCGGCGCGGTCGATGGCCAGCGTGTACTGGATCAGGTCGTTGGTGCCCAGCGACAGGAAGTCGAAGTGGCGCAAGAACAGTTTCAGCATGAGTGCGGCGGCCGGCACCTCGATCATGGCGCCCAGGCGCACCCGACCATGGGCCACGCCGCGCGCATCGAGGTCGGCACGGGCCTGGTCGATCAGCGCCAGGGTCTGGCGGATCTCACTGGCATGCGCGAGCATGGGAATCAGCAGGTTCACCTGGCCGTGCGCGGCCGCGCGCAGGATGGCGCGCAGCTGGGTCAGGAACATGTCGGGGTCGGCCAGGCTCCAGCGGATGGCGCGCAGGCCCAGGGCCGGGTTCAGGTGGCCGTCGGCCTTGTCGTGGCGCGCGTCCAGCGGCTTGTCAGCGCCGATGTCCACGGTGCGGATGGTGACCGGCAGCCCCTGCATGCCCTCGACCGCACGGCGGTAGGCCTGGTACTGCTCTTCCTCGTCGGGCAGCCGGCCCTGGCGCCCCATGAACAGGAACTCGCTGCGGAACAGACCCACACCCACAGCCCCGGCGCGCACCGCACCGGCGGTGTCGTCGGGCATCTCGATGTTGGCCAGCAGCTCGATCTTTTGCCCATCCAGCGTGACCGCCGGGGTGTGCCGCAGGCGCGACAGGCGCTCGCGCTCGACCTCGCCCTGGCGCTGCTTGAAGCCGTATTCGGCCAGCAGGATGGGCGAGGGGTCGACGATGACCACGCCGGCGTCGCCGTCGATGATCACCCAGTCGTCCTGGCGCACCAGCTGGCTGGCGCTGCGCGCGCCCACCACCGCCGGGATGTCCATGCTGCGCGCGACGATGGCGGTGTGCGAGGTCTTGCCGCCCACGTCGGTCACGAAGCCGGCGAACACGCTGCGCTTGAACTGCAGCATGTCGGCCGGCGACAGGTCGTGCGCGATCAGCACCAGGGGCACGTCCACGGTGTCGTCGAGCAGCAGGTCCTGCTGGCGCGCGCCGCCGCGGCGCGGCGGCGGCGGCGCCACCGGCAGGGCCGCGCCCTTCATGTGGCGCAGCACGCGCTCGACCACCTGCTCCAGGTCGGCCTTGCGCTCGCGCAGGTAGTCGTCCTCCATCTCGTCGAACTGGCGCGACACCAGCTCGAGCTGGGTGGTCAGCGCCCATTCGGCGTTGTAGAGGCGGTCGGTGATCCAGTGCTTGACAGCGCCGGTCAGGGCTTCGTCCTGCAGCAGCAGCAGGTGCACGTCGAGCAGGGCCGCGAGCTCATGCGGGGCGTCCTTGGGCATGTCCTGCTGCAGGCGCTGCAGCTCCTCGACCACGGCGTCGCGACCGCGGCGCACGCGCTGGATCTCGGCCTCGACCTGGTCGGCCTCGATGAAGTAGTGCGAGACCTCGAGCCGGCTCGAGGCCACCAGCACGGCGCGCCCGATGGCCACGCCACGCGCCACCGCCAGGCCGTGGATGGAAAAGGTCATGGCCGCCCTCCGGAGGCGGCATGCACCAGCACGGCTGGGCTGGCGCTCATTCGCCCTCGCCGAACTTGTCGGCCATGAGCGCCAGCAGCGCGTCCACCGCCTCCTGGGCGCATTCGCCCTGGGCCTCGATGCTGACCTCGCTGCCCAGGCCGGCGGCCAGCATCATCACACCCATGATGCTCTTGGCGTTGACGCGGCGCTCGCCTTTGGCCAGCCAGATGTCGCAGGGAAAGCTGCCCGCCAGCTTGGTGAGCTTGGCCGAGGCCC
>CAZKDU010000189.1:0-4476 GCA_964551485.1 uncultured Burkholderiaceae bacterium | reverse complement strand
TCATCCTGCGCAACCGCCGCATCCTGGCGGACCAGATGGAGTTCCTGATGGCGCACCTGCCCAAGAGCTCCCGGCTGCACGGCTGAGCGCGCCCGGCTTGGCCGGGCCAGGGGTGAGTGGCTGGCCTCAGGCAGCGCTTCGCTGTGTGCGCGCAGTGTCCTGGTCGATGGCAAATGCGTGGGCCGCCCCCTCGATGAAAGCCGCCGTGGCATGGACCTGTGTCACCGGCAGCATGTGCCCACCGTCGACCAGCGTCAGCTTGGTGTGCGGCACCGCCCGCACGAAGGCCTGGCCCTGGGTTGCCGGGGACAGCACCTTGTCGCCACGGCCATACAGCATGTGCACCGGCGTGCGCAGCGTGGCGTAGGCCGCCACCTGGCCGGGCAGGCTGGCCTCGATGGCGCCCAGGTCGGTCGACGAGGCGATGAACTGCGCGGGCTTCAGGCTCAGCAGGCCGCCGCCGCGTTTGGGCATGTCGCGCGGCACAGCCTCGGGCCTGAACACGTAGTTCAGGATGGTTTGGCTGCGTGCGATGAACACCGGCAGCGCGAAGGTCCAGGCCACGAAGCGGCGCAGCGCCGGGCTGCGGATGTCCAACCCGCGGAAACACGGTGGCAGGCCGTCCTCGGGCTCGTGCGTCAGCGGGGCGATCAGGGCCAGGCCGTTCACGCGCGCTGGGTGCCGCAGCGCCAGCGCCAGCGAGATCGCACCACCGAGCGAGTGGCCGACCACGGTGGCCCGGTCCACCCCGAGCCGGTCGAGCAGCGCCACCAATGTGTCGGCCTGGTGTTCGAGCGAGGCGCTGGTGCCTGGCACCCGGGTCGAGTGGCCCGAGCCTGGCCGGTCCACCGCGATCACACGGAAGCGCTGGGCCAGCAACGGCACCAGGCCGTAGGTGAAGTGGCGCAGCTGGCCGCCCAGGCCGTGCACCAGCAGCAGCACCGGGCCACTGCCCTGGTCCACCACATGCAGGCGGCTGTCGGGCAGCTCGACGAAGCGGCCGACGGGCGGCACGGCGGCGTTGACCCTGCGGTCAGTCCACAGGGCCAGCGTGGCCAGGCCCACCAGCAGTGCGGCCCAGCCGCCGGCGGCGTACAGCCAGAAGGCGGTGCTCATGACACCCCCGCCTTCGCCGCGCGGGCGAACAGGCGCCAATAGCGCACCGGCATCAGGCGCTCGACCAGCGAGACGATCACCGCGTCCCAGCCCACAAGGACGCGAGCGCGGTCGCGCTGCACCGCGCGCACAATGATGGCCGCGGCCTTCTCCGGGGACAGCTTGAGCACCTTGCGGCTGAGCTTGCGGCGTTGCTCGATCTCCTGCGCGGTCTGCGCCTCGCTCATGCGGGCGCTCTCGGCGATCTGTGTGGCCACGCCGCCAGGGTGCACCACCGTCACGCCCACGGTGGATTGCTCGTCTTCGAGTTCATGGCGCAGCGCGTTCGAGAAACCCCGCACCGCAAACTTGCTGGCGCAGTAGGCGCTCTGCTCGGGCGGCGCGACCAGCCCGAACAGGCTGGACAGGTTGACGATGCGCGCCACCGGCCGTGCCTTCAGCAGCGGCAAGAAGGCGCGTGTCATGCGCACCAGGCCGTTGAAGTTGATGTCCATCAGCCAGTCGAAATCACGCTCGGTCACCTGCTCAAAGGTGCCGCCCAGTGCCACGCCGGCGTTGTTGATCAGCAGGTCCACCGCGCCATGGGCCGCCAGCACCTCGGCCGGCAGCGCGGCCACGGCCTCGCGGCTGGCCACGTCGAGCCAGTGCTGGCTCACGCGCACGCCGGTGGCGGCTGCTAGGCGGGCCGTCTCGGCCAGGCCCTGGGTGTTGATGTCGGCCAGCGCCAGGTGGCAGCCCTCGCGGGCCAGGTGCAGGGCCAGCGCGCGGCCGATGCCGCTGCCGGCACCGGTCAATACGGCGGTCTTGTTCTTGAGTTCCATGGTGTTCCGTGTCTCCTGATTTCAGCCGAACCGCACCACGCCGTCGGCGATGCGGCCGTAGCGGATGCTGAGCATGTCCATGATGTAGTTCTGGTAGACCTGCCAGGGCTGGCGCGTGCCCTGCTGCGGCAGCACGCTGCTGGCGCGTTGCACATAGCCCGACGAGAAATCGAGGAAGGGCTTGGGCTGCACGTCGGGCGTGAGGTGGGGCACCACCGACCGGTGGCCCTTGGCGTCCATGTGGTTGAGCAGGCGGCAGACGCGCTCGGCGGTCAGGTCGGCCTTGAGCGTCCACGACGCATTCGTGTAGCCGAAAGCCAGCACCAGGTTGGGCACGTTGCTCAGCATCATGCCGCGGTACACCATGGCCTTGTTCGGCTCGATGCGCTGGCCGTCCACGCTGACCGCCACGTCGCCCAGCACATTGAGCTGCAGGCCGGTGGCGGTGACCACCACGTCGGCGGCAATGTGCTGGCCCGAGTTCAGCTGGATGCCGGTGGGCGTGAAGCGCTCGATGGTGTCGGTCACCACACTGGCCTTGCCGGCGCGCAGCTGGCGGAACAGGTCGCCGTCGGGCACGAAGCACACACGCTGGTCCCAGGGCTTGTAGCTGGGCGTGAAGTGCGAGGTGTCGGCCGAACCCTTCAGCTCACGCTTGGCCCGTCCAATGATCAGCTTGGCGATGCTGTCCGGGCGGCGGCGCGAAAGCTGGAAGAAGCTCAGCGCCATCAGCACGTTCTTCCAGCGGGTGATGGCGTAGGCCAGACGCTCGGGCAGCACCTTGCGCAGGCCCAGCGCCACGCGGTCGGCGCCGGGCAGGCTCAGCACATAGGTGGGCGAGCGCTGAAGCATGGTCACGTGCGCGGCTTGTTCGGCCATGGTGGGCACCAGGGTCACGGCGGTGGCGCCGCTGCCGATCACCACCACCCGTTTGTTGCGGTAGTCGAGGTCCTGCGGCCAGAACTGCGGGTGCACGATGCGGCCCCGGAAATCGGCCTTGCCGGCGAATTCGGGGTCGTAACCCTGGCTGTAGCGGTAGTAGCCGCTGCACATGTACAGGAAGCGCGTGCGGATGGTCACCTCGCGCGGCGGCGCGCAGTCGGTCTGCTCGGCGGTCACGGTCCACAGCGATTCGGCCGACGACCAGTCGGCGCGCAGCACCCGGTGGTGGAAGCGGATCTTCGGTGTGATGCCGGCCTCGTCAGCCGTCTCGCGGATGTAGTGGCGGATCGAAGTGCCGTCGGCCAGCGCCTTGCCGCCCTTCCAGGGCTTGAAGCGGTAGCCCAAGGTGTACATGTCGGAATCGGACCGCACGCCGGGGTAGCGGAACAGGTCCCAGGTGCCGCCGATGGCGCCACGCCCTTCGAGCAGCGCGAAGCGCTTGCCCGGGCAGCGCAGCTGCAGGTGCCGGGCCGCGCCAATACCCGACAGGCCGGCGCCGATGATCAGCACGTCCAGCGGGGCGCTGGTGTCGGGGGGGGAAGAAATGGGGTCTGTCATGTCCGCTCCTGGATTTTTGACAAGATTCATTGTCAAATATTGTGACATCAATCAATGTCACAATCGAGACGTGAAACATCCTCGTTTACCCGAGTCCCCGCCGCCGGAGCCAGTGCGCCGCTACCGCGGCCTGGCGGCCGAGCAGCGCCGCGCCCAGCGCCGGGAGCAGCTGATTGGTGCGGCCCTGGCGGTGTATGGCGAACGCGGCTACCGCAGCGCCACCGTGAAGGCGGTGTGCGAGGCAGCCGGCCTGACCGAGCGCTACTTCTACGAGTCGTTCAGCGGCAGCGAAGCCCTGCTGCTGGCCTGCTTCGACCATGTGAACGCTCAGCTGTTCACCCAGATCGCCGCGGCGGCCGAGGCCGCAGGGGGCGACGCGGCCGCCCGCGCCCGGGCCATGCTGCGCGCCTATTTCCAGGCGCTGCAGGCCGAGCCGCGCTCGGCCCGGGTGTTCCTGCTGGAGATGCGTGGCGTCAGCCCCGTGGTGGACGCGGCTTTCGAGCAAGCGCTGGAGCAGATCGGCGCGGCCGCCACCCAGATCGTGGCCCGGGGCCCGGGGCCCGGGGCGCTGCTGCAGGCCGGCGTGATCGGCGGGGTGGTGCACCTGGCCAGCCGCTGGGTGCGCGAGGGCTGTGCCACGCCGCTGGCCGAGCTGGAGGAGGCCGCGCTGGCGCTGGGCCTGGTGCTGGCCCTGCCGGCGGACCCCCGGCCCGACGCCGGCGATGCCCCGGTCGCCGGCTGAACCGGCGGGTGGGCGCGGGCAAGGGGCGCGGCCATCGCTGGCTGGGTGTCGGCCCGGCGTGCTCAGGGGCCACGGGCGGCTGGTCAAGCGGCCTGGGGGAGATGGTGCGGGGTGGCCCTGTGGGGTGGCCGCCCGGGCTCAGGCGAACACGCCGGCGCTGTCCTGCATGCGGGTTGACACCTCGCCCAGGTGGTGCAGGCTGTCGCCGAAGGCCATCTCTAGCTGGGTGAGTTTCTTGAAGTAGTGGCTGACGATGTACTCGTCGGTCACGCCGATGCCGCCGTGCAGCTGCACCGC
>CAZKDU010000188.1:3715-4487 GCA_964551485.1 uncultured Burkholderiaceae bacterium | reverse complement strand
GGGCCGCGATCAGGGCGTCGTTCATCGCCCGTTCGCGCTCCTTGAAGACGCGCAACTGCTCTTCGAGCGTCCGCACACGCTCGGCGAGCATCTGCTTCTCCTTGACCATGCGCTCGAACTCGTCGGCCACCCGGGCGCGGAAGTCTTCCACGGCCATGGCCTCGTAGCCGCGCATGCCCTTCTTGAACTCGGTCTTGCGGACGTCGAGCGGTGTCAGCCGGAATTCGTCGCTCATGTGCCCCTCTCCCCGAAGAGGACAGTGCCTAGGCGCACCAAGGTGGCGCCTTCTTCGACCGCGATCTCGAAATCACTGCTCATGCCCATCGACAGCGTGAACCGTTGACCGCGGACCGCAGACCGTGTTCGGTCGCCGATCTCGCGCAGGCCACGGAACGTGGCCCGGATCACGCCTTCATCACCAGTCAGCGGCGCCATGGTCATCAGGCCCTCGAGGGCCAGGTGCGGCTGGGCCGCCACGTGGGCACACAGAGCCTCGGCCTCGTCCGGTGCCACGCCGCCCTTCTGTTCCTCGCGGGCCACGTTCACCTGCACCAGCACCCGCTGCGTCAGACCCCGCGCCGACGCCTGCCTTTCCAGCTCGTCGGCCAGGCGCGTCGAATCCACCGAGTGGATGAGCGCGAAGGCGCCCACGGCCTGCTTCGCCTTGTTGCGCTGGAGGTGGCCGATCAGGTGCCACCTTGCCGGCGCGTCCGGCCACTGGTCCATCTTGGCCAGGGCCTCCTGCACCTTGTTCTCACCGACGTCCAGCAGC
>CAZKDU010000188.1:0-3705 GCA_964551485.1 uncultured Burkholderiaceae bacterium | reverse complement strand
GACCGAGAGACCACCGATGGCATAGCCATCGAAACCGATGTCCAGCAGCCCCTGGGCGACCGCCTCTCGGACGGTGCCGATCGGGTGCGTCTTGGTGACCGCCACGATCCCGACCTCGGCGGGGTCCCGCCCCGCCCGGGCCGCCGCCTTGGCGATGCGCTCGCGGACGGCCGCAACGTGCATAGCCGCAACAATTTAGCGAACGGATCAGCTTTCGCGTAGGGGCCCGGTCCGGCTCCAACGGAAAGGGGCTCCGACCGGAGCCCCTAACTCATTTGCGCGCAACCAGTTGCCAGGCTACACCCTGGCGGTCAGCGTTTCGTGGAGTCGGCCGCACCCGGCGGCGGGGTCCCCATGCCCGGGATCGACTCCGACATGGCCTGGAGCTGGGTAAGGAACGCCTGGAGCTCCGGATTGGGCGACAGGTGCTGGGCGCGCGAATAGGCGCGCTGCATCTCGGTCATGTTGCCCAGCTGCCGGTAGGCATCGCCCAGCGTCATGTAGATGAACGCCAGGTTACCGGCGATGTTGTCGTCGGTCGGGTCCAGCCTGAGGGTGTCCACGTCGAACAGTCCGGCGTAGCGGTACACGTTCCAGGCCAGGTCGTGGGTGCGGGGCACGTTGACCAGCGCGTTGAACAACCCGGGCACCACACTCGGGCCCTGGCGTACCGTATCGGGGTGCAGCTTGAAGGCCAGGCCTTCCTGCGCCACGTAGCGGTCCAGCGACTGGCGGTTGCCGGTGCCGGCGGTGATGGCGAAGTAGATGGGCCGTTTGCCCAGGTTCTCCTGGATCAGCCGCAGCACCATGATGTCCTTCACGTACATGGGCGTGCCGGCCGGATAGGTGTGGCGGATGTTGCCGGCCGCGAACGGCAGCGTCTGCGGCAGCAGCATGGGCTGCATGGTCAGGATCTGGTCGTCGGTCAGCGAGTGCAGGCACATGGGCCGGCCGCGCGAGATGTCCGGGCGCCGGCGGCCCGCCTTGTCGGCCTCGCCGTAGACGAACTGGAGCTGGGCGTCGGTGCACGAGGGCGGCGGCCCGGCCTCGCGGCCGAACAGCCGCGCCGCGTTGGAGTCCGGCTGGTAGGGCCGGGCCTCGTTGTCGCGCAGCTGGCGGATATACCAGTCGGTGTTGATCAGCGACAGATTGACGATCATCACGTCCTGCCGCACCCCCTCGACCTCCTGCAGGTACCACAGCGGGAAGGTATCGTTGTCGCCGTTGGTGAACAGCAGGCCGTACGGCTCGACGCCGATCAGCATGTTGTAGGCGAAGTCGCGGGGCAACCAGGCCGTGGGCCCGTGGCGGCGGCCGGCCGCCTTGAAGTTCAGCATGAACGGCAGCAGCGCGATCAGCAGCACCGGCGAGGCGGCCAGCGGCGCCGCGTCGGCCAGCCGCTCCCTCAGGCGCCGGAACGCCACGGCCAGCCCCATGCCGGCCCACAGGCCCCAGGCCACGAAGCTCACGGTGTAGAAATAGTCCCGCTCGCGGACCTCGTGCGCCTCGCGGTCGGGGAACGCCCCGTAGCCCACCGAGAAGCCGGGCTTGAAGTTCAGGTACAGCACCAGTCCGATGCTGGTGGTGGCGAACAGGGTGGCGATGAACCAGAAGCTGGACCGGTCCCACTTGCGGTGCTCGGCCGCGCCCCACAGGCCCAGCGCCGTGAACAGGATGGTGAACGGCAGCCGCGCGGGGTGCAGCAGAGGATACTCGCGGAACAGGCTGCTGGCCCACTGCCAGTCGAAGTACTGCAGGTAGTTCAGCACCTGGAGCGCGAAGATCTGGAGCGTGCGGCCCGGATTGTCGACCCCCGATGGGAACATGGGGTTGTCGAGCGGCGAGCGCGGCGGGTACTGCTCGCGCCTGATCACGGCCAGCAGGTTCTGGAAGTTGCTGGGGTCGGCCTCGTTAATGAACGGATGCAGGCCGGCGCGGATGAACAGGATGGCGTAGGTGGTGGCGCCCAGGCCGGCCACGATCAGCGCGGCCACCGCGAACAGCCACGACCCGGACCGGACGCACCACGCCGCGGCCAGCAGGAACAGCGCCAGGCCGATGAGCACCACGCCGCGCGAGCCGGTGCCGATGCCGACCAGTGCTACCCACAGGGTGACCGTGACCGCGAACTGGGCCCACTGCACCTGCTGTTCGGCCTCGAGCCGGTGCGGCTCGGTGCGCAGCACGTGGAACATGTAGGCCAGCACCGCCGGGCCCGCCAGCAGGGCCATCAGGTGGTTGCCCAGCGTCACACCCATCACGTACACGACCAGCAGCAGCAGGTGGGACCCCTCCACCCCGCCCCGCTCCTGGCGCCAGCGATGCAGCAGCCACGCCATGAGCCCGATGCTGAACATGGCCACCTGGTAGACCTCGGTCTCGACCGAGTTCTGCCACACCGTGAAGGTGAAGGCCGCGATCAGCGTGGCCGCGAAGGCGCCGCCCACCCGGAACAGGCGCGCCGAGGACTCGTCGAGCCCCTCGGCGCCGGCGCGCAGGGCCTGGTGCACGAACAGGAAGAAGCAGGCCGCCGACCCGGCGCTGAACATGGCGCTCATCAGGTTGGTGGCCACGGCCGTGGTGACGCCGGGGATCAGTATATCCCATACCCGGCCCAGTGTGATGAACAGCGGCGTGCCGGGAGGGTGCGGCACGCCCATGATGTGGCTGGTGGCGATGAACTCGCCGGCGTCCCAGAAGGTGACCGTGGGCGCCAGCGACACCATGTAGCCCAGCAGCACGGTGATGAAGGCGCCGGCGGCCAGCAGATACGGCGGGCGTTCGACGGCGGGCTCGGCGGCCGCAGCGCCGCGGCTCCTGGGGGCTTCAGTGGCTGTCATGGCGCGGGGAATATAGTCGGGGGATCGGGGGATCGGGGGATCGAGGGATCGGTCATCGGTGCGCCGGTGCGTCGGCGCGCTGCTCAGCCGTGCGCCGGTTCCAGCGTGGTACCCGGCAGCCGCGCGAAGGAGCCGCTCGCCAGCAGCTCCCGCAACCTGACCAGGCTGACCGGACGCTCCAGCTGGCCCCGCCTGGCGACCGAGATGGTGCTGGTCTCTTCGCTGACCACGATGACCATGGCGTCCGTCTCGTCCGACAGGCCCAGCGCGGCCCGGTGCCGGGTACCCAGCGACTTGTCGGCCAGCGGGAACTGGCTCAGCGGCAGCACGCAGCCCGCGCCGATGATGGTCCCGCCCCGCACCACCAGGGCACCATCGTGCAGCGGCGAGTACGGGGTGAAGATCGTGGTCACCAGGTCGGCCGAGACCTTGGCCGTGAGCCGGGTGCCGCTCTCCAGGTAGTCGCCCAGGCCCACCTCGCCCTCGATGGCGATGATGGCGCCGGTCCCGGCCCGGCTCAGGCGGTCCACCGCCTCGGCGATCTCCTCGGCCACCTCGTGCGCCTCGCCGCGGTAGAACAGGCGCACCAGCCGTGACTGGCCCAGCCGGGCCAGGCCGCCGCGCAGCTCGGGCTGGAACACGATGAGCAGCGCGAAGGCACCATAGGTCAGGATGATGCCCAGCAGGTAGCTGATCATTGTCAGTTTGAGCAGCACCGCCGCCACGTAGGCCGCGCCCAGTATGACCAGCCCCAGCAGGATGTGGATGGCGCGGGTACCGACCAGGAACAGCAGGCCGCGGTAGATGACCGCCGCGACGATGAGTATCTCGAGGACGTCGATCCAGCCGGGGACCAGGAAGGCGA
>CAZKDU010000187.1:0-4536 GCA_964551485.1 uncultured Burkholderiaceae bacterium | reverse complement strand
GGCCGGCCTGCGCGCCGGCGGCATGGCCGAGGGCCGGTTCCACGTGACCTCGATCGACTCCTCGGGCCCGGCGATCGAGCGTGCCCGTGCCAACGTGGCGCTCAACGGCTTCGACGAGCGCCACGCCAGTTTCCTGGACGCCGACGTCAATGCCTCGCTGCGCCAGTTCCACAAGGACGGCCGCAGCTTCGACGCCATCGTGCTCGACCCGCCCAAGTTCGCCCCCACGGCGGCCCACGCCGAGCGCGCCGCGCGCGCCTACAAGGACATCAACCGCCTGGCCTTCAAGATCCTGGAACCTGGGGGGGTGCTGTTCACCTACTCGTGCTCGGGCGGCATCGGCGCCGAGCTGTTCCACAAGATCGTGGCCTCGGCCGGCACCGACGCCGGGGTCGACGGCTACATCAGCGAGCGCATGGAGGGCGCGCCCGACCACCCCATGACCATCACCTTCCCAGAGGGCGAGTACCTGAAGGGCCTGATGGTCGTCAAAAAACCTGCCTGAAAGCGGTTCATGCGGCCGCAGCAGGGGCTTGAAGAGGCCGCTACACTCCCGCACCTGCTGAATTTTGGGTTTGCGCCATGTCCTCTCTGATTCCCGCCACCATCCTGACCGGCTTCCTGGGCTCGGGCAAGACCACCCTGCTCAAGCGGGTGCTGAGCGAGGCCCATGGCCAGAAGATCGCCGTGATCGAGAACGAGTTCGGCGAGGAGAACATCGACAACGAGATCCTGGTCACTGACGCCAAGGAGCAGATCGTGCAGATGAGCAACGGCTGCATCTGCTGCACCATCCGCGAGGACCTGCGCCAGACCCTGCAGCTGCTGGCGGCCAAGAAGCGCAAGGGCCTGCTCGACTTCGAGCGCGTGGTGATCGAGACCACCGGCCTGGCCGACCCTGGCCCCGTGGCCCAGACCTTCTTCATGGACGACGAGATTGCCGAGAGCTACCTGCTCGACTCGATCCTGACCCTGGTGGACGCCAAGCACGCGGCCCAGCAGCTCAATGACCGCCAGGAGGCGCGCCGGCAGGTCGGTTTTGCCGACCAGATCTTCATGAGCAAGACCGACCTCGTGCCCGCCGGCGAGGTGCAGGCCCTGCAGCACCGCCTGGCCCACATGAACCCGCGCGCGCCGCAAAAAGCCGTGCACTTCGGCGAGGTGGGCTTGAGCGAGGTGTTCGACCTGCGTGGCTTCAACCTCAATGCCAAGCTCGACATCGACCCGGATTTCCTCAAGGACGACGACCACGACCACCATCACCACGATGGTGAGCACTGCGACCACCCTTCGCACGCGCATGGCGGCCATGGCCACCACCATCACCATGACGACGACGTCAAGAGCTTCGTGTTCCGCTCCGAGCGCAAGTTCGACCCGGCCAAGCTCGAGGACTTCCTGGGTGCCATCGTCAACATCTACGGCCCGCGCATGCTGCGCTACAAGGGCGTCCTCAACATGAAGGGCACCGAGCGCAAGGTCATCTTCCAGGGGGTGCACCAGCTCATGGGCAGCGACCTCGGCCCGGCCTGGGGCCAGGACGAGAAGCGCAGCAGCAAGCTGGTCTTCATCGGCATCGACCTGCCCAAAGACATTTTGCTGCAGGGCCTGGAACAGAGCCTGGTTTGAGGTAGGCTGTCGGTTTTCGGGCTGAGGGAACCCTGATGATTGTCTCGCTTCTGCAACTGATGGGCTTTGGCCTGGCCAGTGCCGCGCCGGCCCAACCCGGTAAAAACCCCGAGAGCGCTCCGACGGCGCTTGACAAAGGGGGCGTAACCCGAATGAATCAGGGGCCGGCAGCGTCAGGCCAGGGACCCACGGGCGTCGAGGAATCCCAACCCGTCACGCGTGCCGCCAGGAGACCCGACGTGAGCACGCCCAAAAAGAAGACCGCAGCAGCCCCGGCGGCCGCCAAAAAAACCACCCGCACGGCCGCGAGCAAAAAGGCCGCCCCCGCGCCTGTGGCCAAACCAGTGGCCAAGGCCGCTGCCAAGTCTTCTGGCCCGGCCTCCTCCAAGAAGCCGGCGGCCAAAACCAGTGCCAGCGCTGTGGCCAAACCGGTGGCCAAGGCGCCTGCCCCATCCGTTGCCAAGCCGGCCAAGCCCGCGGCCAAAACTGCGGCCAAAACTGCGGCCAAGCCGGCAGCCAAGGTCGCCGCGGCCAAGCCTGCTGCGGCTGCCAAACCCGCCGTGGCTGCCAAGGTCATGGCGCCCATGCAGCCTGCGCCCGCTCCGGCCAAACCTGCACCGGCCCCGGCGAGGGCCGTGCTGTCGCCCATCCCGGCGCGGACCCCGGCGCGGCCCCGCTCGGGCAAGGCAGAATCCCTGATCCCGCCACCACCTGCTCCGGCGGTGGCATCCACGGCCGCCAAGGCCAGCTACCTGAACACCATGTCTGCTCCCGTTCTTGTTCCCCCTCCTCACGTGACTGCCAAAAAAGACCCGAAACTGGCCAACAACTGGAAGACCAAACCGGTCGCCCAGCTGACCGACGCCGATGTGCTGGCCATGCCCGACAGCGAGTACATGAATGACGCCCAGATGGCGTTCTTCCGCCTCAAGCTGACCCAGCTCAAGCAAGACATCCTGAACAACGCCGGTGAAACCACCGAGCACCTGCGCGAGGACACGGTCATCGTGCCGGACCCGGCCGACCGCGCCACCATCGAGGAAGAGCATGCGCTTGAGCTGCGCACGCGCGACCGCGAGCGCAAGCTGCTCAAGAAGATCGAGCAGTCGATCGGCCGCATCGACGCCGGCGACTACGGCTACTGCGACGAGACCGGTGAGCCCATCGGCGTCGGCCGCCTGCTGGCCCGGCCCACCGCCACCCTCTCGCTCGAGGCCCAGCAGCGGCGCGAGCTCAAGCAAAAGATGTTCGGTGACTGAGCGGCCGTGCCCGGCCCGCACGGCCTGACCCCCGCCCCCAGGCCATGAGCAGCGGTCAGGACGACACCGGCGGCTTGTTGGCGCGCATGGCCCGCCTGGTGCGGCCCGGTGAGCCGGCCAGCGCCACCCCAGCCGAGGCCGCCTACAGCCCGCAGGACCTGAAGGACATCATCGAGCGCAAGCGCCGCAACGACCGCGTGCGCAAGCGCGAGTTCGAGGCCCTGCGCAAGCTGCGCCGCAATGGGCCGCAGGCCGTGGACGAGCTGCGTCCTTCGTTCTTCCAGAGCAGCCTGCCGGCACGTGACGACCGCGCCGGCACGCTCAAGAAGATCGACGAGATCGAGGCGCAGATGTCGCAGCAGTGGTGGAAAACCCACCAGGGAGGCCTGGCCGCCGCGGCGGCCACCCCCGCCGGGGCCCCGGCAGCCGACGACAAGACCGTGCCGCTGCCGCTGCTGACCTCGGTGTTGCCGAGCACCCCTGACGAGGTGTCGGTGCCACCCCGGCCCGTCGCCGGTCCGACCGTGCCCGGCAGCGTGATGCCGGGCCCGTCGACCCTGCCGGGGGTGACCGGTGCCGGCATTGAAGTCACCCAGTACGTGCACGACCCGCTGATCGAGTCGCTGGCCATGCGTTTTGCCCAGCACGACGATGCCGGGGTCGAGGCTGCGCTGCGCGAGGCGCTGGGGCCTTTGCAGCCGCGCGCCGACCATCTGGAGACCTGGCTGACCCTGCTGGATTTTTACCAGGCCACCGAGCAGCGCCTGGCCTACGAGCGGGCTGTGCGCGACGGTGCCGCGCAGACCGGTCAGGTGCTGCCGCGCTGGCGTGAGCCCGAGGTGCCTGCGGTGGTGCTGCCGTCTTCCAGCTCGGGCTTTGCGGCCACCGCACCAGTGGGCTTGCCCACCCTGGCCGGCGACATCGTGGGTGAGCCCGGCGCCCAGCTCGACGCGCTGGAGCTGGCCTGGCGCACCACCCCGGGCCCGCTGCTGCGGGTAGACTGCCGGGCCCTGGTGCGCATGGACTTCACGGCCGCCGGCGCCCTGCTGAACCGCCTCATGGCCTGGCAGGCCGATGGGCGGCGCGTGGTGCTGCTGGACGTGCACCGCCTGCTGGCGGCGCTGTTCCAGGCCATGGGCATCAGCCGCCACGCCCAGCTCGAACGTTCCGGTGAGGGCGGCAGCGACGTGGTCTGACCACCCTGGTGGCGCGGCCCCGCGGCCCCGCGGCGGCACGGCCACAGCCCTGGTGTTGACGGTGCGGCCAGGAGAAGGGGGCCGTGCTGTGTTGCCGGCACCTTGTGTTCCCCGTTTTCAACCCCAAGTGCCTCAGATGGAACAATTTCACGGAACCACCATCCTCAGCGTGCGGCGCCAGACGCCCCAGGGCTGGCAGGTGGCGATTGGCGGCGACGGCCAGGTCACACTCGGCCACATCGTCGTCAAGGGCTCGGCGCGCAAGGTGCGCAAGCTCCACCATGGCAAGGTGCTGGCCGGCTTCGCCGGCGCCACCGCCGACGCCTTCACCCTGTTCGAGCGTTTTGAGGCCAAGCTGGAGAAGCACCAGGGCCACCTGGCGCGTGCGGCCATCGAGCTGACCAAGGACTGGCGCACCGACCGCGTGCTGCGCCGCCTGGAGGCCATGCTGG
>CAZKDU010000186.1:1502-4542 GCA_964551485.1 uncultured Burkholderiaceae bacterium | reverse complement strand
AGGTGGCGCTGCAGCTGTCGCGCACGCCCCTGCCCTACCCGGTGCTGCACCTCAAGCGCCGGCCCGACTCGATCTTCGACTACAGCCTCGACGACATCGAGGTGCTCGACTACCAATGCCACCCGGCCATCAAGGCGCCGGTGGCGGTCTGAGCCCGGGCCCTGCCGCACCATGCGATTGCACCTGATCTATGCCCGCGCGCGCAATGGCGTGATCGGCCGCGACGGCGGCCTGCCCTGGCACCTGCCCGAGGACCTGGCGCACTTCAAACGCACCACGCTGGGCTGCCCCGTGCTCATGGGGCGCAAGACCTGGGACTCGCTGCCACCACGCTTCCGGCCGCTGCCAGGGCGCGCCAACCTGGTCGTCACACGCCAGTCGGGCTGGCATGAAAACGGGGCGCAGCCCTTCCCCAGCCTGGAAAGTGCGCTACAGTTTTGTGAGCAGCACGAGGACGTCTGGGTGATCGGCGGGGCCCAGCTCTACGCCCAGGCCCTGCCGTTCGCGCACAGCGCCGTGGTCACCGAGATCGAGGCCGACTTCGACGGCGACGCCCATGCCCCCCCCCTGGGCCCCGAATGGCGCGAAGCCGGGCGCGAACGCCTGGTGTCGGCCAGCGGGCTGGGGCTGAGTTTCGTCACCTACACCCGCGAGCCACGCGGCACAACCAAGGAGTAAGCAATGTCCGGAGGAGGTTTTCACGTCCATGGTCCGCACGACCACGAACTGGAGCACGCCGCCCACGGCGGCCACCACGGCGACGACGGCAAGGGCATGACCAACCAGATCGCGCTGTTCACCGCCGTCATCGCCACGGTGGGCGCGATCTTCGGCTACATGGGTGGAGCCACGCAGGCCAACGCCGGCCTGTACAAGAACAACGCCGCGATCAAGAAGACCGAGGCGTCCAACCAGTGGAACTACTACCAGTCCAAGAGCAGCAAGCAGAACCTGAGCGAGCTGGCCCTGGAGCTGGCCCCCGAGGCGCGCAAGGGTTTCTACGCCGACGAGATCAAGCGCTACAAGGGCGAGAAGGCCGACATCAAGGCCGGCGCCGAGAAGCTCGAGGCCGAGGCGAAGGCCTGGGACGAGAAGTCCGACGCGCAGATGCACGAACACCACCGCTGGGCCCAGGCCACCACGGCGCTGCAGGTCTCGATCGCGCTGGCCGCGATCGCCCTGCTCACGCGCAAGAAGTGGCTGGAGTACGGCATGTTCGCCCTCGGCGGCCTGGGCGTGGCCATCGGCGGCCTGGCACTGGCCCACATATGAGCGCGGTGCTGGCCCCACGTTCTCCCCTGGGCCGGCCCCTGGTCGACGCGGCGTTCCTGCGCGACCCCTACCCCACCTACGCGGCGCTGCGCGAAGCCGGCCCGCTGCACTGGAGCGACGAGTTCTTCGGCGGCGCCTGGCTGCTCACGCGCCACGACGACGTGGAGCTGGTGCTGCGCGACGCGCGCTTCTCGGCCCAGCGCACCGGCGGCTGGGTCATGCAGGACGCGGCGGCGCGCCAGGAGCTCGGCGGCTTCCAGCGCTTGTTCGCGCGCGCCATGCTGTTCCTGGACGCGCCCGAGCACCCGCGCCTGCGCCAGGTCATGAACGCGGGCTTTCGCCCGCAGCTGCTGCAGCAACTGCGCCCGCACATCGCGCAGATGACCAGCACCCTGCTCGATGCAGTCGACCCGGTGCAGGGCTTCGACTTCATGGCCGCGCTGGCGCGGCCTCTGCCGGCCCAAGTGATCGCCACGCTCATGGGCGTGCCGGCGCAGGACCAGCCGCTGTTCATCGCCTGGTCGGACGACCTGGCGCGCTTCATCGGCGCGCCCCAGCCCACACGCGAACTGGCGCGCCGCGCCCAGGCCAGCCTGCTGGCCATGAGCGGCTACTTCGAGGCCCTGCTGCCCGAGCGCCGCCTCGCACCCGGCGACGACCTGGTGAGCCTGCTGCTGCGCGCCCAGGACGCCGGCCAGCTGCACGGCCACGCCGAGCTGCTGGCGCAGTGCGCCATGCTGCTGTTCGCCGGCCACGAAACCACCCGCAACCTGCTGGGCAACGGCCTGCAGGCCCTGCTGAGCCAGCCCACGCAATGGGTGCGGCTGCAGCAGGACCCGGCCTTGCTGCCTTCGGCCCTGCGCGAGCTGCTGCGCTACGACAGCCCGGTGCAGTACACCGGCCGCCGCGTCGCCACCGAGCTGGTGCTGCACGGCCAGACGCTGCGCCGCGGCGACCTGGTGGTGGCCCTGATCGGCGCCGCCTGCCACGACCCGGCGCGCTACCCCGAGCCCGGCCGGCTCGACCTGGGGCGGCGCCAGGGCGCCTCGCTGGCCTTCGGCTCCGGGCCGCACGTGTGCATTGGCGCCGCGCTCACGCTGATGGAGGCCGGGGTGGTGTTTGAGCAGCTGCTGCAGCGCTGGCCCGGCCTGCGCCTGCGCGAGGCCATGCCCGCCTGGGGCGACAACCCGGTCTACCGCGGCCTGACGCGCCTGTCCGTGGGCCTGTGAGGCCAGCCACCACCCCTGCCGCCCCGGCCCACACTTTGATCGGCACCCAGCGCCGCGCCTGAGCCCCCACACCGCGGCACCACCACGCGCCCTGCACACGCCACCGGCAACCCCTCACGCGCCCCCTCCACCGCTCTACCCACGACCCGCCATGCAACTCGCCACCTGGAACGTCAACTCCCTCGCTGTGCGCCTGCCCCAGGTGCTGGACTGGCTGGCGGCCCACCCGGTCGACGTGCTGGCCCTGCAGGAAACCAAGCTCACCGACGACAAGTTCCCGCAGGACGCATTTGCTGCCGCGGGCTGGCAGGTGGCCTTCTTCGGCCAGAAGACCTACAACGGCGTGGCCCTGGTGACGCGTGCGCCCGTGACCCAGGTGGTGCGCAACATCCCGGGCTTCGAGGACGAACTGGCGCGGGTGATCACGGCCACCGTGCCCGGCCCCGACGGCGCCGACCTGCGCGTGGTGGGTGCGTATTTCCCGAACGGCCAGGCCCCGGGCAGCGAGAAGTTCGCCTACAAGATGCGCTGGCTGGACG
>CAZKDU010000186.1:0-1492 GCA_964551485.1 uncultured Burkholderiaceae bacterium | reverse complement strand
GCGAGTGGCTGCGCAGCGAGCTGCAGGCCCACCCACGCCTGGTGCTGATGGGCGACTACAACATCACCTTCGACGACCGCGACGTCTGGGACCCGGTGGCGCTGCACGAGCAGATCCACTGCACCACCGAGGAGCGCACCCAGCTGCAGGCGCTGCTGGCGCTGGGCCTGCACGACAGCTTTCGCCTGTTCGAGCAGCCCGAGAAGAGCTACAGCTGGTGGGACTACCGCGAGTTCGCGTTCCGGCGCAACCGCGGCCTGCGCATCGACCACATCCTGGTCAGCGAGGCGCTGCGCCCGCGTGTGGCAGCCTGCGAGATCGACCGCGCGCCGCGCAAGAACGAACGCCCGAGCGACCACACGCCGGTGCTGCTCACGCTGGGCAACTGAGCGGCACCGGTGCCGTGCCCGCGGCACCGCGGGCGCTCACGGCGGCGACCGGGGCCACCGCTGCACCGCACCGGGCCAGCACCTGGGCGCTCCTTTTTTCATAGCTAACAACCCTTGTCCGACAAGGGCCAGTGACCAGAATGGCTCAGGGCCCAGGACAACGGGACGGCCACAGAGCGCAAGGCGCAGGCGCGTGGGGCCGCGCCCGCCACCTCCCGGCCCCGGCGCCCCCCCGTCACTCGAGCCCGAGTTCCTGGATCTTGCGGGTGATGGTGTTGCGGCCGATGCCCAGCTTCTGCGCGGCCTCGATGCGGCGCCCGCGCGTGTTGGCCAGGGCCGTGAGGATGAGCTTGGACTCGAAGCGCCGCGTGAGCTCGTCCCAGACGTCGTGGCGGCCGGTGGCCAGCAGGGCCAGGGCCTCGACCTCCAGGCCACGTTCCCAGGCGGCCGCCGGTTCGGACGCTCCCTCGGGCAGGCCCAAGGACGGGGCGAGCTCGGACCCGCTGGCGCGTTCGCTGACGGACTCGCTGGCGGACTCCCTGGAAGCGGCCAGGGTGTCGTCGGCAAAGCCAGGCTCGCGGCCCAACCCCACCAGCGGCGGCACAGGGCCGGCCACGGCCAGGCCCGAGGCCGTGGTCAGTGCGCCCATGACCTCGGGTGGCAGGTCTTTGGGCTCGATCACCTGGGCCGGGGCCATCACGGTGAGCCAGTGGCAGATGTTCTCGAGCTGGCGCACATTGCCCGGGAAGCCGAAGTTGGCCAGCAGGCCCAGGGCGGCGTCGGAAATGCGCTTGGGCTCCACCCCAAGCTGCTTAGCGCTCTGCTGCAGGAAGTGGCGTGTGAGCATGGGCACGTCCTCGCGGCGCTCGCGCAGCGATGGCAGGCGCAGGCGGATCACGTTGAGGCGGTGGAACAGGTCTTCGCGGAACACGCCTTCCTTGACGCGCTGCTCCAGGTCCTGGTGGGTGGCGGCGATCACGCGCACATGGGCCTTGACGGCGCTGTGCCCACCGACGCGGTAGAAGTGGCCGTCGCTCAGCACCCGCAGCAGGCGCGTCTGCAGGTCGAACGGCATGTCGCCGATCTCGTCGAGGAACAGGGTG
>CAZKDU010000185.1:0-4585 GCA_964551485.1 uncultured Burkholderiaceae bacterium | reverse complement strand
CCGTAGTAGATGCCGGCCAGCATGATCAGGGCCGACACCGGCGGCAGCGCGTAGGTGGCCGGCAGCAGCATGGCAATGGTGGCGATCGGGCCGATGCCCGGCAGCACACCGATCAGCGTGCCCAGCACGCAGCCGATGAAGGCATAGAGCAGGTTGATCGGCGTGAAGGCCACGCCGAAGCCCATCGAGAGGTTGGTCAGCAGTTCCATGGTGTGCCCCTGTTCAGCCGGTGATGAAGGCCGGCCACACCGGCATCTGCAGCTTGAGCAGCACGATGAAGGCGAAGTAGCTGCCCACGGCCAGCACCGTGGCCAGGATCAGCACGTCGCGCAGCCGGAAATGCTCGCCCGCCAGGCTGGCCACCAGCACCAGGCCATAGATCGCAGCCACCAGGCCCATGGCCGGCAGCTTGAGGATGGGCAGGCCGCCGAGCAGCACCCCGAACAGCACGTTGGCCCCGATGATGTAGGCCAGCGGCCGCCAGGCCCATTTGCCCACGGGGGCGCCGTCCTCGGTCTCGACCACCGTGGCCTGGAAGGTGATGACCAGGCCCAGCAGCAGCAGCACCAGGCCCAGCATCAGCGGGAAGTAGCCAGGGCCCATGCGGGCGCCCTCGCCCACGGGGTAGGTGGTGGCGCCCCAGGAAAAGGCCCCACCGATGGCGGTGAACATGAGGCCGGAGAAAAAGTCGCGCTGACTTTTGATTTTCACGAACTGTCTCCTCGTGATGGCTTGGATCTGGGCGATTGTGGCGGCAATTGGGCACGCCGCCGCATGTGGATTCCACCTAGCAGCCGCCGCACCCCAGCCGCTGCGTCGTCACGGCCCACGGCCTGGACCACGCCCCCCGTTGCCGCAGCCCCGGGCTGGCCTCTGCTCACACGGGCCGCCTTCGCCCGCCGCCCCGCCTTCGGCGACCGGACGGACCTCAGGCGATCGGGCGGAACACCTTGAGCCACTTGGGCGCGGGCAGGCCCCAGCGCGCCTGCACCGCCTCGGCGCGCGCCTGCAGCGCCTCGCGCCCCGATGGCGGGCCGGCCACGCGGCGCGCCAGCACCACGGTGTTGCCCTCGCGCGTGGGCTTGAAGGCCCAGACCGCGTCGGCCCCGAAGGCCGCGCTGATCTTCTCCAGGCTGCGCTCGTAGCTCGAGGCGCGGCCGAACAGATTGACCGTCATGCTGCCCTCGGGCGTGAGCAGGGCGCGGCAGTCGGCGTAAAAGCCCTCGCTGTCGAGCACCGGGGCCGCGGCCTCGTGGTCGTAGAGGTCGACCTGCAGCGCGTCCACCGTGCCCTGCCATTGCGGGCGCCGCACCGCCTCGCCGGCGTCGGCCAGCACCACCTGCAGGCGCGCGTCGTCGGGCGGCAGCTTGAACCAGCCGCGGCACACCGCCAGCACCTGGGGGTTGAGCTCGACCGCCGTGGTGCGCAGGCGCAGGCGCTGATGGCAGAACTTGGTGAGCGCGGCCGCGCCCAGGCCCAGCTGCATGGCGTGCAGCCCAGGCACTTGCTCGGGTTCGACGAACAGCAGCCAGGCCATCATGCGCTGCACGTACTCGAGGTCGATGTCGAACGGCGCCGGCAGGCGCATCGTGCCCTGCACCCACTCGCTGCCCAGGTGCAGGGTGCGGATCGGGCCGTCGTCGGAGAAGGACACCTCGGGCAGGGCGGCGGCGCGGGCGCGGGAACGGGGTCGGAGCATGGGGGTCGATTATCCCGGCGCGGCCACGGCCGCCCGGCGCCCCGGGGCCCGGGCTCGCGCTGCCTCGGCCCCGCCGGTGGCCGCGTCGGCCACCCGGCTCGGCGGCGACCGCACCGGACACACCCGGCGGGGCCGGTGCTGCCGGGCCGCGCCGTGGCGCCGCGCCGGCCTCAGCCGCGCACCGGCACGCCGCAGGCCTGCAGCACCTCGCGCCAGGCCGCCAGCTTGCGCTCGAACGACCAGCTGGCGTTGGCCGGGCTGGTCGAGGGCAGGCGCCAGACCGGCACCCCCAGCACGGCGCTGTGGCGCGCATGGCGAAAGCTCTCGGCGCCGTTGTGCGCCACGCCGCAAAGCTGCGGGCAGCGCGCGCCCAGGCCTGCGAGGTCGTTCAGGCGGGCCGCGCGGATGGCCGCGTCCAGGCTGCCCTGGCGCTCGCAGCTGGCGTACACGTCCCACAGGCCGAGGCCGTGGTCGAGCAGTTGATCGCTCCTTTTTTCATAGCATAGTTCGAGCAGGGGCAAGGCCCAGAGCACGGAAAGGATCTTCCAGAAATGGTTCTGCGGGTGGCCGTAGTACTGCTGCCCGGCGAGCGAGGCCGCGCCCGGAAAACTGCCCAGCACCAGCAGCCGCGTGCCCGGCCCGACCAGGGGCGGCAGGCCCTGCAGGCGCGCGCCGGCCGGGTCGGGGGTGGGCGCGCGCGGCCGGGCGCTCACGCCGCCCCCGGGCTGATGGGTGTGGGCCCGGGCACACCCGAGGTGGGGATGGCCGGGGGCGCCAGCAGGGCCCGCAGGCGCGGCAGCGCCACCAGGGCGTTGGCCCAGGTGGCCTCGGCCAGGGCCTCGGGGCGCAGGCCGCGCAGCCCGGCCAGCACGGCGCCGATGCGTGGCAGCTCGGCCGGGCTGTTGCGACCCTGGGGCAGGCCCTGGGCGCGCTGCGCGGCGCTGCGGTAAAGCCAGTGGGGCGGGATGTCTGGCGCATCGGTCTCCAGCACCAGGGCATCGAGCGGCAGCCCGGTCGCCAGGCGCCGCAGCTGCAGCGCGCGCTCGAAGCTCAGCGCCCCGCCAAAGCCGAGCTTGAAGCCCAGGTCCACGAAGGCGCGCGCCTGCTGCAGGCTGCCGTTGAAGGCGTGGGCGATGCCGCCGGCCACCGGCACCTCGCGCAGGCCCTTGAGCAGCAGGTCGGCCGAGCGCCGCACATGCAGCACCACAGGCAGGCCGGCGTCGCGCGCCAGCCGCAGCTGGGCCCGGTAGAAGGCCTGCTGGCGCGCCATGTCCAGCCCGGGCACGAAACCGTCCAGCCCGATCTCGCCCACCGCCACCAGGTGCGGGTCGTCGCGCCCGCGCGCCAGCGCCTCGGCCAGGGCCTGCAGGTCGGCCTCGTGGGCGCGCGGCGTGTACAGCGGGTGGATGCCCAGGGCGTAGCTGTCGCCATGGGCATGGGCCAGCGCGCGCACGGCGCCGAAGTTGGCCACCTCGACCGCCGGCAGCACGCAGTGGGCCACGCCGGCGGCGCGGGCCTGGGCACGCGCCGCCGCCGCGTCGGCGCCGAACTCGGGCGCGTCCAGGTGGCAGTGGGTGTCGATCCAGGGGAACATGGCGGGCGGGGCCGGGCGCAGCGGGGCGATGGCGCGGCACGCGGCGGTGGGAGGCCCTTCAGCCCGGGGGCCGGGGGGCGGGCGGCATGCTGACCAGGGCGCTGTCGGGGCCGGCGGTGGCTGGCCCCCCCGCTGGCACCGGCATGGTGGCGTCGGCCGGGGCCGGGGTGTCGAGCGCCCAGGGCCCGCGGCGGGCGCGCTCGCCGATCTGGCGCTGCCGGTAGTCCAGGCCGCTGAAGACGGCGTACTCGTCGAGCGTGCGCTCGCGGCCCAGGCCATACACCCCCAGGTCGTCACCGTCGCAGAGCAGGCGGCGCACCCGCGCCTTGGCGGCCTTGTCGCGCTCCCACCAGCGCTGCTGGCGTTCTTTGTCGTGTTCTTCGCTCCAGTGCAGCGGCCGCAGCTTGGTGGCCTCGCCCAGGTTGTAGAGGTGGTAGATCGGCAGGCCACTCACGTGGAAGATGTCCCAGCCGTGGGTGAAGGCGCGCGCTGCCAGGGTCTGCTCCTCGCCATGGAAGTACAGGTGCGGGTCGTAGGGCAGCACCTGCGGGAAGTCGCCGCGCGCGAACAGGCAGCCTGCGCCAAGGTGGTAGCCGCGCACCGGCGCGTCCTGCTCGACCGGAACGGCCTGGAAGTTGAGCACCGGATGGTCGGCCTCGAACTCGGCGCCGGCCTTGAGCACGTGGGCCAGCACCTTGTGCGTGGCCGGCTTGGGCACGGGCTTGTTGTCGATGATCTCGAAGGCGTTGGGGTAGGACGAGACGATGCAGCGCGGGTTGATGGCCTGGCATTGCTTGGCCGAGGCGATCAGCCGCTCGTCCCAGCCGCGCTCGAACAGCATGTGCGAGTCGATCTGCAGGAACCACTCCTCGCCCTCGTGCAGGTTCATGGCCAGGGCACGCGCCCAGCAGGCGCCGCGCGTGTCCTGCGGGTGGATGTGCACGTAGCGAATGTGCTGGCGCGCCTTCTCGGGCAGCGCCAGGCGCTGCGCCGGTGGGCTCTGGTCGACGATGCCGAAGTGCAGGCGCTCGGGGTGGCTGGCGCTGGTCCAGGCGTTGTTGACGGTGAACTGCAGCAGCGGGTCGCAGTAGGCGGCGATGCTGACGAAGATGCGCTCGGTGGCGGTCATGGGCGGGGCGTCATGCGGGTGGGGTCACGGGGGAGTCAGGCGGGCATGGCCTCGGTGCGGCCGGGGCCAGCCACCAGGCGGCCGCGCTCCAGGCGCAGGCGGCGCTGGCAGCGTGCGGCCAGGGCCTCGTCGTGGGTGACCATGACGAAGGCCGTGCCCTGGC
>CAZKDU010000184.1:0-4597 GCA_964551485.1 uncultured Burkholderiaceae bacterium | reverse complement strand
CGTGGTGGCGGCCGTTCGTCGGCGCGCCTGACCGCCCCCATGGTGGCGGCCGGTGCCGTGGCCAAGAAGTGGCTCAAGCAGCATTACGGCACCAGTTTTCGCGGCTGCATGACCCAGGTTGGCGAGATGCCGATCGCGTTCGAGGACTGGGCCCATGTGCCGCACAACCCGTTCTTCGCGCCGGTGGCCGATGTCTCGGCGCTCGAGGCCTACATGGACGCACTGCGCAAGGCTGGCGACTCCTGCGGCGCACGCATCCGCGTCGTGGCCCACGGCATGCCTGTGGGCCTGGGCCAGCCGCTGTTCGACAAGCTCGACGCCGACATCGCCTACGCCAGCGTGGCGCAGCGCGGCACCACCCATGGCGACTCGCTCACGCCGCATGGCTTCGAGAGCAACCACGCCGGCGGCGTGCTGGGCGGCATCAGCTCCGGGCAGGACCTGGAGGTGAGCATCGCTATCAAGCCCACCAGCTCCATCATCACGCCGCGCGCTTCCATCAACCTCGACGGTGAGGCCGTGCACGTGATCACCAAGGGCCGCCACGACCCCTGCGTGGGCATCCGCGCTACGCCCATTGCCGAGGCCATGCTGGCCCTGGTGGTGATGGAGCACGCGCTGCGCCACCGCGCCCAGTGCGGCGACGTGCGCGTGGCGCTGCGGCCGATCCCGGCCAGCGCCGCGGCCGCCACGCCGGCGGCCGGTGATGCCCCGGCCGCCTGAGCCTGCGGCGGCCTTCCCGACGAACCCGGTCGGGCCGCCAGACCCAGCGCCTGGGGTCCCGCTCGGGGCCGACGCGCTGGCCGCCCACGGCCCCAGCCGCCAGCGCCTGCAAACCGGCGGCCCCGCCACCGGCAGTGCCAGGCCTGGCGGTGCAGGACCTGATGGGGCAGGGCCGGGCAGCACCGTGGCCGATGGCCCGGTGGCCCATCCCGCACCGAGCACCGTGGCCAGCCGGCGCCAGCTGCTGCCGTTCGCCGCGCTCTCGGCCAGCTACTTCGCCCACATCGGCTTTTTCAACCCCTACCTGCCGCTCTGGCTCAAGGAGCTGGGTCTGCCGCTGCAGGCCATCGGCTGGCTGGCGGCGGTGCAGTCGGCCACACGGCTGTTCGCGCCCTACGCCTGGGGCGCGCTGAGCGACCGCAGCGGCGAGCGCGTGAAGCTGCTGCGCCTGGGCGCCAGCGTCGCGGCCCTGGCCTCGCTTGGCCTGTGGGTCGACGCCGGTGTGCTCTGGCTGAGCGCGGTGCTGCTGCTCATGTTCACCCACACCAGCGCCATGATGCCCATGAGCGAGGCGGCACTGACGCAACTGGTCAGCCAGGGCGGGCACTTCGACGCGCGCCGCTACGGCCGCGTGCGGCTGTGCGGCTCGCTGGGCTTTCTGCTCACGGTGTTTGCCGCCGGGGCCTGGTTCGAGCGCCACGGGCTGCGCGATTTCCCGGCCTGGACACTCGGCTCGCTGCTGCTGGTGGTGGCCAGCGTCTGGGCCATGCCCGACGTGCGCGAGCCCATCGGCGCCCAGCCGCGCCAGCCGGTGGGGCCGGTACTGCGCCAGCCCGCGGTGCGCTGGCTGCTGGCCTCGGCCAGCTTCCACGTGCTCTCGCACATGGGCATCTACCTGTTCTTCTCGCTCTACCTGGATGCCCTCGGCTACAGCAAGACCACCATCGGCCTGCTCTGGGCGGTGTCGGTGGGGGTGGAGATCGGCTGGTTCTTCACCCAGGCGCGCTGGCTGCCGCGCCTGAGCCTGGGGGCCTGGCTGCTGCTGTGCGCGCTGGCCATGGCGCTGCGCATGGGGCTGACGGCCGGCTGGGCCTCGGTGCTGGGGGTGCTGCTGCTGGCCCAGGCCCTGCACGGCCTGACCTTCGCGGCCCACCACACCGCCTGCATGGCGCTGCTGAGCCAGCATTTCAGCGGTGCGCTGCGCGCACGCGGCCAGGCCCTGTACACCGTGCTGGCCTACGGCCTGCCCGGCGTGATGGGTGGCCTGGCGGGCGGCTACATCAGCGCCAACCATGGCCTGGCCCTTGTCTACTGGGCTTCTCTTGCTCTCAGTTTGATAGCGGCGGGGTGCGCCTGGCAGGTCTGGCGAGGGCCTGGGTCTGCGCCTGTGCAGCTCGCTCAGGGCTTGAGGTAGGCGAAGCCCTCGCGCGTCTGCAGCTGGCCGATTCGCACCACGCCCGAGGGCGTGAACTCGGCCTCCAGGCTGAAGGCCTCCTTCTTCAGCCCGCGGTTCTTCAGCGTGATCTCGCAGACCTCGAAGCGCACGCCGCGTGCCTTGAGCGCGCTGACCAGGGCGCCGTAGTCGATGGAAGGGTTCTTCTTGTCCTTGGCGCCGTCGAGCAGGAAATCCACACCGTCGGCGTGGGTGACGACCACGATGCGCGTGTCGGGCGCCACGTCCAGGTGGTTGCGGATGTTGCGCAGGCCCTTGGTGGCCTGGGTCTCGGCGTTGTCGATGTGGTAGACCACCTTGTCCTCAGCCCATCCGCTGCAGCAGGCAAGGGCAAGGCTGAGGACGGCGGCCCAGTGGGCAAGGGTCTGGCGCATGGTGAACTCCGGAAAGGGCGGTGGAGGTGCAACGCTAGCACAGCTGCGCTGTGGCCCGCAGGCTGCCGGGCATGGCGATCAGGCGGCGCTGGCACTCAGGGGCGCGGCGCAGGGCCCCTGCCAGAGCGCCAGACCGCACATGGGCCACCTGCCGCAGCGCGCCCGCGCTGGCCAGGGTGTTGGCGAACCCAGGCCAGGCCCGACGGTCCTCCCTCGGGGCAGCACCGCTGGCTTCAGGCCAGCTGTGGCCAGCCCAGTGCCGGGGCCACGGCCGGGGCCACCGGGCCCGGGGTGCGCAGCCATGCCCAGAGCCGCTGCGGCCAGGCCGGGGCCGGACGCATGGGGGCCGCCAGCGCAGCGCGGCGTTCCACGGTGATGCGCGCCGGGGCCAGGGCATAGACCAGGGCGCGTCGCTGTGGTGGTGCCTGGAACCCCTGCTGCGGCCCCAGCACCACGTCACGCGGGTCGTTGTCCACCGTGATCCAGACCGTGCCTTCTTGACAGGTGAGGAGCAGGCCGGTGGCGTCGGCCAGGTTGAACAGGGTGTTGCGCGGCAGGGTCAGCTCGAAACCCGGTTGGCGGGGGTGGGGGGTGGTGCGCATGGTGGGCTCCTTGAAGCGCCGGGCGTGGCGGATTACCATTCCGGATGAGCATGAATTTAGAGGGATGCTGCTTTGCATTCAAACGGTATTTTGGAATCATTGGCATGCGCCACGGGAATGTGATGACATGGCCGGTCCCGCCCGTTCCCAGACGCTTGCCGGGCCGGTGATTGCCCCGGCACCAGCCACCCGGCGCGAGTTGCCACGCCTGGAGCTGCTGCGCAGCTTCGAGGCGGCGGCGCGCACCCTGAGCTTCACGCGCGCAGCGCAGGAGCTGAGCCTCACGCAGTCGGCGGTGAGCCGGCAGATCCAGCAGGTCGAGCAGGACCTGGGCGTGCCGCTGTTCGAGCGGCGCCACCGCGCGCTGGTGCTGACCGAGGCCGGTCGGGTGCTGCAGCGCGCCGTGGTGGACAGCCTGGAGCGGCTGCGCGATGCCACCGCCCGGGTGCGTGCCACGGCCCGGCTGCGCCAGGTGGCCATCACCTGCACGCCAGGCTTCGCCTCGCTCTGGCTGATCCCGCGGCTGGCGCGCTTCACCGCCCACCACCCCGAGGTGGACGTGCGCATCTCGGCCACGGTGGAGCTGGTGGACCTGGCGCGCGGCGCGATCGACCTGGCCGTGCGCTTCTGCCCGCTGCAGGCCGGCCACGGCGTGCCGCTGTTCGAGGAGACGGTGCAGCCGGTCTGTGCGCCGGCCCTGCTGCGCGACCCGGCGCAGCCGCTGCGCCAGCCGGCCGACCTGGCCCAGCACACCCTGCTGGCGGTGGACATGCCACAGGGCCGCGGGCTGACCGTGGACTGGGCACCCTGGCTGGCGCTGATGGGCCTGGACGAGCTGCGCATGAAGAACACGCTGCGCTTCACCCAGTACGCCGACGCAGTGGCCGCGGCCGAGGCCGGCCAGGGCGTGGCCATCGGCCGCTTCCCGCTGCTCGACGGCCTGCTGCGCGAAGGCCGGCTGGTGGCGCCGTTCCAGGGCGCGGCGGCCTCGCAGCGCGGCTACTGCCTGCTGCTGGGCGAGCGCGCCCAGGCCAACCCCGACGCGCTGGACTTCGCCGCCTGGCTGCGCGCCGAGGCCACGCACGAGACCGCCCCCGCCACCCTGGGTCAGGCATGAAATCGGCCTCCAGCCCTTGCCGTGATTCATCAAATTGCTATGAAAAGAGGAGCGACATGGTGGCGCGGCCTGTCCCCCGGCCGGGCATGACCTGCCATGACTGGCCATGCCCCTGCCCGGGCACGGACAATGCGGCCGTGGCACATTGCGCCCTGACCTTTGCACCCCTTGCCCATGTCCCTGGACCCCATCGTCATTGACACCGCGCCCCACCCGGTTGCCTGCATCGTGCTCATGCACGGCCTGGGCGCCGACGGCAGCGACTTCGTGCCCATCGCCGAGCAGCTCGACCTGTCGGCCGTGGGCCCGGTGCGTTATGTGTTTCCCA
>CAZKDU010000183.1:463-4616 GCA_964551485.1 uncultured Burkholderiaceae bacterium | reverse complement strand
CGTGCATCTTGCCGAAGGTGTGGCCACCGGCCACCAGGGCCACGGTCTCGTAGTCATCCATGGCCATGCGGGCGAAGGTCTCGCGCACGTCACGGCCCGACAGCACCGGGTCGGGATTGCCGTCCGGGCCTTGCGGGTTGACGTAGATCAGGCCCATCTGCACCGCGGCCAGCGGGTTCTCCAGGTCGCGCTCGCCGCTGTAGCGGCTGTTGGGTTTGTCGCTGGTGGCGAGCCACTCTTTTTCAGCGCCCCAGTAAATGTCTTCCTCCGGTGCCCAGATGTCGACCCGGCCGCCGGCAAAGCCAAAGGTTTTGAAACCCATGGTTTCCATCGCCACGTTGCCGGCCAGGATTATCAGGTCGGCCCAGGAGATGGCGTTGCCGTATTTCTGTTTGATCGGCCACAGCAGGCGGCGCGCCTTGTCCAGGTTGCCGTTGTCGGGCCAGCTGTTGACCGGGGCAAAGCGCTGGTTGCCGGTGCCGGCGCCACCGCGCCCGTCGGCGGTGCGGTAGGTGCCGGCACTGTGCCAGGCCATGCGGATGAACAGGCCGCCGTAGTGGCCCCAGTCGGCCGGCCACCAGTCCTGGGAGTCGGTCATCAAGGCTGCCAGGTCTTTTTTAAGGCCAGCGTAGTCCAGCTTCTGGAATGCCTCAGCGTAATTGAAGCTGGGGTCCATCGGGTTGGAGGCCGGCTGGTGCTGGTGCAGGATCCCCAGGTTCAGCTGGTTTGGCCACCAGTCGGCGTTGGATTGCGCGCCTTGCGTGGCGCGGGCGCCCGCGGCGTGGAACGGGCACTTGGCTTCAGACATGGTCGATCTCCTTGGAAAAGTTCTGGCGTTCTGGGCAGAGGGCCGCCCAGTCTAGGCACCGTGTCCATGCTGGACAACCCCGGTGAATCATGAAGGTGCATTTGGCATGGCCCACTTCGCAGCTCGTGGCCGGTCTGGGCGGGGCTGGGTGCCCTTGCAATGCCTGGGGCCTGTTTAAGGCGCTCAGTCTGCACATCGGTCAATGGCAGTACGATGAATGGTAGGCAACGCCTTGCTGAGCGCAAAGGCAACAGATTGCATGCCCGAAATAGCTTTTATCAATTCAGCACTGGAGACGCCCCCCATGAACCGCTACCCCTTTCCTGACCTGAACAGCCTGCCCGAAGACATCCGGGCCAAGATTCTGGAGGTCCAGGGAAAGGCCGGTTTCATCCCCAATGTGTTCCTGGGCCTGGCGCGCCGGCCGGCCGAGTGGCGCGCCTTCTTCGCCTACCACGACGCGCTCATGCTCAAGGAGGACGGCAGCCTGACCAAAGGCGACCGCGAGATGATCGTCACCACCACCAGCGCGGCCAACCGCTGCCTGTACTGCGTGGTGGCCCACGGTGCGCTGCTGCGCATTTACGAAAAGAAACCCCTGGTGGCCGACCAGGTGGCCGTGAACCACCTCAAGGCCGACATCACCCCGCGCCAGCGCGCCATGCTCGACTTCGCCATGAAGGTGTGCAACGCCTCGCACGAGGTGCACGACGGTGACTTCAGTGCCCTGCACGCCCATGGCTTCAGCGACGAAGACATCTGGGACATCGCCGCCATCACCGCCTTCTTCGGCATGAGCAACCGCATCGCCAGCTTCAGCGGCATGCAGCCCAACCCCGAGTTCTACCTGATGGGCCGGGTGCCGAAGCAGAAGTGACATCAGCAGGCCCCACGGCCCTTGCCCCGGCCAGGCCCATCGGCACGCTGGGGTGGTCCGGCGATCAGCCTGCCGCGCATGGCCACAGGGCTGGCCCACCGGGCCCCACGCCCTGAGTCACACTCACACAATCACCCTTTGTTCCCCTGGGGCAGAGTACCTACCCACCAGGCCGGTGGCCAGGGGGACGGTGCCGCCCGGAGATGCTGATCTGGCAAGGGTCTCCAATTTCGAACTTTGACGCGTTTGTCTGTTTTCCCTCCTGTGTCCCTCCGGGAGGATCAGGTGGCTACATTCAGGCAGCGTTCAGGTGGTTGGCAGGTTCGGGTTCGGCGTCAGGGCTACCCCGATGCAGTGAAAACATTCAAGCTCCGGCAAGACGGTGAGAAGTGGGCCAGAGCCATTGAACGCGAGTTGGACATGGGTTGCCATAAATGGCACAGGGCTATATTTCCGACATGTTTGGACGTAGCGACAGAGAGGTGCTGGAATCCGGTCGCATTTCAGTGCACGGCCCCGCCGACAAACTGCGTGACGCCCCCGCTGTGAAAGCCGCCTACCTTAGCGGGCATTGACCCGCGCCTGCGGGCCAACGCACCCCACCCGGGGCCTGGCGCGCCCCCTGCGCCATTCGCGGGGCCTTTGACGCCAGCCGGCGGTGCATTCATCATGCGGCCTCCAGGAGGAATGCCCGATGACGGTCGATGCCCTGACCCGCTTTCTGATGTGCGCCCTGCTGCTCAACTGGGCCGTGCTGCTGGCCTGGTTCCTGGCCTGGGTGTTTGCGCGCCGCGGGCTGCGCCGCCTGCACGGCCGCTGGTTCGAGCTGACAGACACCGCGTTCGACGCCATCCACTACTGTGGCATGGCGCTCTACAAGATCGGCATCCTGCTGTTCAACCTGGTGCCGCTGCTGGCGCTGTGGCTGACCCAGCACACGGGTTGAGCAACACCCCATGACACACCGGGACGCCACCTTCGCCCAGGCCGCCGCCGCGCTGGGCCACCGCTTCGACGGCGAGATCAAGGTCGGCGGCGACTACGTGCCGCTGCTGCGCGACGGGCCGACCGTCTACGTGAGTGGCCAGATCCCGCGGGTGCAGGACACGGTGGTGGTCACGGGCCGCGCCGGCGAGCGCGTGGACCTGGCCCAGGCCCGGCACGCGGCCCAGGTGTGTGTGATGCGCGCGCTGGCCCTGCTGCAGCGAGAACTCGGCTCGCTGGAGCGGGTGCGCCGGGTGCTGCGCATCACGGTCTACGTGCAGTGCACGGCCGACTTCACCGCGCACAGCGAAGTGGCCGACGCCGCCTCGGCGCTGCTGCACACGGTGCTGGGCGAGGCCGGGCGCCACACCCGCACCTCGGTCGGCGCCTACCAGTTGCCCAAGAACGCCACGGTGGAGCTGGACCTGGTGGCTGCGGTGGCGGACTGAGCGCCACCCGGCCCGCGCCGCTTCCAAGTTTTCACCATGGGCATGTCGAATCAGTCAAGCCACAATCGCCATGTGGGTGAGGGCTTTCATCCACCCATTGAACAGGACCCCCCATGAGCACCAGCGCCCCCACCTCCACCGTCCGCTTCCACCGCGTGCTGCGCGCCCCGGCCGAGCGCATCTACCGCGCCTTCCTCACGCCCGAGGCCATGGCCAAGTGGCTGCCGCCGCACGGCTTCACCGCCGCCGTGCACCAGATGGACGCCCAGGTCGGCGGCCAGTACCGCATGTCGTTCACCCACTTCGGCAGCGGCCACCGCCACTCGTTCGGTGGCACCTACCTGGAACTGGTGCCGCACAGCCGCCTGCGCTACACCGCCACCTTCGACGACCCCCACCTGCCCGGCGAGATGCAGACCACCATCACGCTCACACCGGTGTCGTGCGGCACCGAACTGCACGTGGTGCAAGAGGGCATCCCGGCCCCGATCCCGCCCGAGGCCTGCTGCCTGGGCTGGCAGGAGTCGCTCACGCTGCTGGCCCTGCTGGTCGAGCCCGAGATCCCGGGCTGACACCGCCCGCCCCAGGCCCTGCTGCGCACGGCCTGGGCATGGAACAAAAGGGGTAATAAGCCCTTGCCAGATCAGGCTGGTTAGCTATCAAAAAAGGAGCGTGCTGGTGGCCTGTGCGGCTCCTGCACGGCACAGGCCGCTGGCGCCCATGGGGCGCGCCGGCAGCAGGGCCCTGTTCGCGGCCCCACTGCAGGGCCCGGCGCTGCGGCAGAGCGGTACGCCCGGGGCGCCAGGCCTCAGACCAGCCGGGCGCGCAGCCAGTCCGGCAGGGGCGCGGCCTTCTGTTTGGGAAAGTCCACCCAGATGGTGGTGGCGCCGCCCTCGGCGTGGATGACCCCAGGCTGGTCGCTGCGCTCCAGCGTGCACCAGGTCTCGAAGGTGGTGCGCGCTGGGTCGCTCACGTACATGCGCGCACGCACCTCGCCCGGGTACTCGAGCTGCGTGTAGAAATTGCAGAAGGCGT
>CAZKDU010000183.1:0-453 GCA_964551485.1 uncultured Burkholderiaceae bacterium | reverse complement strand
ACGATCACCGGTCCCTCGCCCTGCGGGTTGGCCGGGCTGCCGATGGCGTTGAACCACTCGATGCGAATGGTCTCCAGATAGCGGAAGTAGCTGGTGTTGTTCACATGGCCCATGGCGTCCATGTCGCCCCAGCGGATCGGGATCGCCATCTCGAACACCAGCTTCTTCTGCTCGGGCACCCGCAGCTTCATACGCCGAACCCGTCGTCGGCCGAGATCACGGCGCCATTGATGAAATGGCTCTCGTTGGCGCACAGGGTCACGATCAGGGCGTCCAGGTCCTCGGGCTTGCCCACGCGCTTGCGCGGCAGCATCTGCACCAGCTTCTGACCCTGCTCGGTCTTCCAGTGGTGGTGGTTGATCTCGGTGTCGATGTAGCCCGGGCAGATCGCGTTCACGTTGATGCCGTAGCGCCCCCACTCGGTGGCCATGGCGCGCGTCATGTGCACCACGG
>CAZKDU010000182.1:0-4640 GCA_964551485.1 uncultured Burkholderiaceae bacterium | reverse complement strand
CTGAAAGTAGTCTTCCAGCGCGTCCAGCGACACGGCCGGCGGGCCCGAGTTGCCGTTGGGCCGCAGCGCCAGGTCGACGCGGAACACGAAGCCGTGCTCGGTCACGTCGCCGATCAGGCCGTAGATGGCCTTCACCGCCTTGGCGAAGTACTCCTGGTTGCTCACGCGGCCGCGGCCCTCGGGCGTGCCTGCGGTCTCGCCGTCGTGGTCGTAGACGTAGATCAGGTCGATGTCGCTGGAGACGTTGAGCTCGCGTGCGCCGAGCTTGCCCATGCCCACCACCCAGAGCTGGGCGCGCTGGCCGGCCGGACCCAGCGGCGCGCCATGCACGGCGTCGAGCTCGGCCTGGGCCTGGGTCACGGCCTGGTCCAGCGCCAGCTCGGCCAGTTCGGTGACGGCGCGGGTGATGTCGGCCAGCGGCGCCTGTTGGTCGCAGTCCAGCGTGATCAGGCGCTCCATGACGAGCTGGCGCAGCACCCGCAGCGCGGTGCCCAGGTCCTGGCCCTGGGCCCGCAGCGCCGCCAGGGCCTGGGCCAGATGGGTGTGCTCGGGGGCACCGGCGGGCAACAGCGCCAGCTGGTCGGCATAGCGCCGGCGCAGGCGCTGGGCAAAACGGGAATGGGCCGACCATGGCGCCATCAGGGTGGCGGCAGGGCCTGTTTCAACGGCAACGGGCTCAGAACCCTCGGGACCGCAGCGGGTCATAATTCCTGACGCATCCAGCAACACAATGAACGAGTTGACGCCGCTCCCCCGCCTCCTGCACGTGTCGGCTCGCACCGTGCGCTGGCTGCTGTGGCTGGTGCTCGCCGGCTGGTTGTTGCTGGCGGCGGCCTGGGGAGGGCTGCACGGCTGGATTGTGCCGTACATCGGCGACTGGCGTCCGCGCCTGGAGCGTCAGGCCACGCAGGCTCTGGGGGTGCCGGTGCGCATCGGCGAGATCCGCGCCGAGTCGCGTGGGCTGGTCCCTGCGTTCGAGCTGCGCGACGTGGCCTTGCTCGACCCGCAGGGGCGCGAGGCCCTGCGCCTGCCGCGGGTGCTGGCGGCGCTGTCGCCGCGCTCGGTCTGGCGCCTGGGTTTCGAGCAGCTCATCATCGAGCAGCCGGTGCTGGACATCCGGCGCGCCGCCAACGGCCACCTGCTCGTGGCCGGCCTGGACTTCTCGGCCACCGAGGAGGGCGGCAGCGGCGCCGCCGAATGGTTCTTCTCGCAGACAGAGTTCGTGATCCGCGGCGGCACGCTGCGCTGGACCGACGAGCAGCGCGGCGTCGCGCCGCTGGCGCTGGCCCAGGTCGATTTCGTGTCGCGCAACCAGGGGCGCGGCCACGCGCTGCGGCTGGACGCCACGCCGCCACCGGGCTGGGGCGAGCGCTTCAGCCTCATGGGCGAGTTCCGCCAACCGCTGCTGTCGCTGTCGCACGGGCGCTGGCAGGAGTGGCAGGGCCAGCTCTATGCCGATTTTCCGCGCGTGGACATCTCGCAGCTGCGCCGCCATGCCGACCTGGGTGTTGACGTCAGCCAGGGCAATGGTGCGGTGCGTGCCTGGATCGACGTGCGCGACGGCCAGCTGGTCGGTGCCACCACCGACGTGGCCCTGGCCGAGGTCGACACCACACTCGGGCCCGGGCTGCAGCCGCTGGGCCTGCGCTCGGTCCGGGGCCGGCTCACCGGGCGCCATGTCGGCAGCGGCTACGAGGTGGCCAGCGAGGGCCTGGCGTTCCAGACCCGCGAAGGCCTGGCCTGGCCGGGCGGCAACCTGGCGCTGAGCTACCAGCCGGCGCAAGACCGGCTGCCGGCCCAGGGGTCGCTGCGCGGTGACCGGCTCGACCTGGCGGCCGTGAGCCAGATTGCCAACCACTTGCCGCTGGGCGCGGCCGTCCACAACGCCTTGCGCGCTTACGCCCCGCGCGGCCTGGTCGAGCAGCTGCAGGCCAGCTGGCAGGACAGCACCGCCAGCCAGCCCATGCACTACGAGGCGCGTGGCCGCGTCAGCGCGCTCGACGTGACCGCGCAGCCCGCGCCCGCCGGGGCCCAAGGCCAGGCCGTGCCCGGCACGCCCGGGGTGCGCGGCGCCAGCGTGGACTTCGCGCTCAACGAAGCCGGTGGCAAGGCGCGCCTGAGCCTGGACGACGGGGCGCTGGAGTTTCCGGGGGTGTTCGACGACCCGACCCTGGTGTTCGATGCCCTCAGCGCCGACCTGCAGTGGCAGGTGCAGGGCGAGCGCCTGGCGGTGCAGGTGGCGCGCCTGAAGTTCGCCAACGCCGACGCCGAGGGCGAGGCCCACGGCAGCTGGCAGACCAGCGACCCGGCACCGGGCGCTGGTGCGCGCCATGCGCGCTTTCCCGGCGTGCTCGACCTGCATGGCAGCATGGAGCGCGCCGAGGCCGGCCGCGTGCACCGCTACCTGCCGCTGGTGCTGGCCAGGCCGGCGCGCGACTACGTGCGCGAGGCCGTGCCGCAGGGCCATCTGAGCGCGGTCAAGTTCCGCGTCAAGGGCGCACTCGATGAGCTGCCGTTCCCGCAGGCGCGCCAGGGCGAGTTCCGCATCAGTGCGCGCCTGGCCGACACCACCCTGGTCTATGTGCCGCCGTCGCTGCAGCCCACCAGCCTGAGCGAATGGCCGGCCCTGACCCAATTGGCCGGCGAGCTGGTGTTCGAGCGCCAGTCGCTGCAGGCGCGCGGGCTCACGGCGCGCCTGAGCGGCGCGCCCAATGCCCTGGTGAGCAAGGGCGAGGTGCAGATCCCCGACCTGGCTCACAACCCCACGGTGGCGGTGGCGGCCCAGGTGCGTGGCCCATTGACCGAACTGATCGGTTATGTGACGCGCTCGCCGCTCAACGCCCTGCTCAGCGGCGCACTGGCGCAGGCGCGCGGCAGTGGTGACGCCGAGGTGCGCTTCAAGCTCGGCCTGCCGGTGCTCAGCATCGACAAAAGCAAGGCCCAGGGCACGGTGCTGCTGGCCGGCAACGACGTGCAGATCAGCCCCGGCAGCCCGGTGCTGGGCCGTGCCCGCGCCAGCATCGCTTTCAGCGAGAGTGGCTTCAACGTGGCCGGTGCCCAGGTCCGGGTCTATGGCGGCGACATGGGCCTGGACGGTGGCATGCGCCCGGCCGCAGGTGGCGCGCCGGCCGACCCGCCGATCGTGTTCAAGGCCCAGGGCGTGGCCAGCGCCGAGGGCCTGCGCCAGGCGCGCGAGCTCGGGGCCTTGGCGCGCCTGGCCGAGCACGCCAGCGGCAGCGCCGCCTACAGCGCCACCCTGGCGTTCCGCCGTGGCCAGCCCGAACTCAGCGTCAGCAGCACGCTCGAGGGCCTGGCCCTGAACCTACCGGCGCCGTTCGCCAAGAAGGCCGAGGCGGCGCTGCCGCTGCGCTACGACAACAGCCTGCTGCGCGAGCCGGCCGCCGGCGCTGCGGGCCGGCTGCAGGACCAGATCCGGCTGGAGCTGGGGCCGCTGCTGGCCGCCCACTACGTGCGCGACCTCTCGGGCCCGGAGCCGCGCGTGCTGCGCGGCAGCCTGGCCGTGGGCCTGGCGCCCGGCGACAGCCTGGCCCTGCCGGCCGAGGGCGTGGCCGCCCGGCTGCAGCTGGCCAGCCTGCCGGTGGACAGCTGGCGCACCCTGCTGGCGCGGCTGGGCCAGGGCGTCGGCGACGACCCTGCCACCCAGGCCTACCTGCCCACCAGCCTGGCGCTGCGCGCGACCGAATTCACCGTGGGCGGGCGCCGCCTGAGCAACCTGGTGGCCAGCGGCGTGCGCGAGGGGCGCGTCTGGCGCGGCAACGTCGATGCGGCGGAGGCCAGTGGCTACCTTGAGTACCGCCAGCCTTCGGAGACCAATGCCGGACGGCTCTATGCACGCCTGGCGCGCCTGGTGATCGGCCCGGGCACGGCCAGCGAGGTCGAGGACCTGCTGGACGAGCAGCCCCAGGCCATCCCGGCGCTGGACATCGTGGTCGACGACCTGACCCTGCGCGGGCGCAAGCTCGGCCGCGCCGAAGTCGAGGCGGTGAACCGGGGGGCCCGCGCTGGCGCGCGCGAGTGGCGGCTCAACAAGTTCAACCTGACCCTGCCCGAGGCCACGCTGCGTGCCACCGGCAACTGGGCCGCCCCCGGCGAGGGCGGGGCCGCGCTGCCGTCCTCGGCCACCGCGGCGCGGCGCAGCGCCGACCAGCGCCGCACCAGCATGAACTTCGCGCTCGAGTTCCAGGACTCGGGCGAGCTGCTCGGCCGCTTCGGCATGAAGGACGTGCTGCGGCGCGGCCAGGGCCGCTTCGAGGGGCAGATCGGCTGGATGGGCTCACCCCTGTTGCTCGACTACCCGAGCCTGTCCGGGCAATTCAGCGTGGACGTGGCGGCCGGCCAGTTCCTCAAGGCCGACCCGGGTCTGGCCAAGCTGCTGGGTGTGCTCAACCTGCAGGCCCTGCCGCGCCGCCTGACGCTGGACTTCCGCGACGTCTTCAGCGAGGGCTTCGCGTTCGACTTCGTGCGCGGCGACGTGCACATCGAGCAGGGCATCGCCACCACCAACAACCTGCAGATGAAGGGCGTGAACGCCGCCGTGCTGATGGAAGGCAAGGCCGACATCGCGCGCGAGACCCAGGACCTGCGTGTGGTGGTGGTGCCCGAGATCAACGCCGGCACCG
>CAZKDU010000181.1:0-4654 GCA_964551485.1 uncultured Burkholderiaceae bacterium | reverse complement strand
GCCGGCAACAGCGCCACCTGCAAGAGCTGCGCGCACTGCCCCTGGATGGCCATGAACGGCCTGGCCGGCCTGGCCCATGTGCTGGAGACCGGCGCCAACGCCATCCACGTGGACCCGGCGCTGATCCCGCGCGCGCGCCAGCCGATCGACCGCATGCTGGCCTTCACCGCCGCGCAGCGCCTGGGCCAGCCCACCGGCGGCCTGGTGCCGCACCTGGGCGCGGCCTGAGGTCGGACCCGGCCCATGCACCACCCCGTGCCCTGACACCCGCGCCGTCGGTGCCGCCCCCTGGTCACTCCGCTTTTGATAGCAATCCAGTGAGGAAGGGCAAGGGCTGGCGACCATTTTCACCATGCAGGCACTGATCGATTTTGCCGACCCGGCCGATGCCGCCGCGCCGCGCCTGCGCCGGGCCTTCGGCGCACCGCAGCGGCTGCTGGTGGCGCATGAGCCCGCCGAGGTGCGGGCCGTGCTCGACGCCGCCCACGCTGCTGCATGCCAGGGCGCCTGGTGTGTGGGCTTCGTGCGCTACGAGGCCGCGCCGGCGTTCGACGCCGCGCTGCAGGTGCACCCGGCCGACGGGCCGCTGGCTTGGTTCGCCGTGCACGACACAGCCCAGCCCTGGCCCGAGGCCGCCGTGCCGGGCGAGGCGGGCACGCCAGACGCCGATGCCGGCTGGGGGGGCGCCACGCTGGACTGGCCCACGCCGCTGTCGCGCCCGGCCTTCGACGCCGCGCTGGCGCGCATCCAGCAGGCGATCGCCGACGGCGAGCTCTACCAGGTCAATCACACGGCTCGGCTCGAAGGTCGGCTGCGCAGCGGCGAGGCGCACGCGCTGTTCGCCGCGCTGCAGCGGGCCCAGCCCGGCGGCTACGCCGCCTGCCTCGACACCGGGGCCGAGCAGGTGCTCTCGGTCTCGCCCGAGCTGTTCTTCGACTGGCGCGGCGGCACCCTGCTGACGCGCCCCATGAAGGGCACGGCCGCGCGCGGCGCCACCCCGGCCGAAGACGCCGAGCGCGCCGCCGCCCTGCGCGCCAGCCCCAAGGAGCGCGCCGAGAACGTGATGGTCGTGGACCTGCTGCGCAACGACCTTTCTCGCGTGGCGCTGCCGCACTCGGTGCAGGTGCCGCAGCTGTTCCGGCTCCAGGCCCTGCCCACGGTCTGGCAGATGACCTCCGACGTGGTGGCGCGCAGCCGGCCCGGCACCCGCCTGTCCGACGTGTTCGCCGCGCTGTTTCCCTGCGGCTCGGTCACCGGCGCGCCCAAGGTCCAGGCCATGCGCCTGAGCCGGGCGCTGGAGGCCGGTCCGCGCGGCGTCTACTGCGGTGCCGTGGGGGTGCTGCAGCCCGGCGGGGCCGCCACCTTCAACGTGGCCATCCGCACCGTCACGCTGCACGCTGGCGGGGTGGCGCGCTGCGGCATCGGCAGCGGCATCACCGCCGGCGCGCAGGCCGACGGCGAGTGGCGCGAATGGCGCCACAAACGTGCCTTCCTGGAGCGCGCCAGCGCCCCCTTCGACCTGCTCGAAACCCTGGCCCTGGCGCACGGCGCCTGCCGCCACGCCGACGCCCACCTGGCGCGCCTGGGCGAGGCCGCCGCGCATTTCGGGGTGCCCTGGTCGCCTGGGTCGGCGCGCGCTGCGCTGGCCGCGCTCGAGGCCCGGCACCCGCAGGGCCTGTGGCGCGTGCGCCTGCTGCTCGACCGGCACGGCCGGGCCCAGGCCGAGGCCTTCGAGATGGCCGCGACCGAGACCCCGGTGCGGCTGGCACTGGCCGACACCCCGTTCGAGATGGCCGACAGCGAGTTCGTGCGCTTCAAGACCACGCGCCGCGCCCATTACGACGCGGCCGCACCGCACACGCCCGGTGTGTTCGACACCATCCTCTGGAACGAACGCGGCGAGCTGACCGAGTGCACCCGCGGCAACCTGGCGCTGCGCCTGGGCGGGCGCTGGCTCACACCGGCCCTGCACTGCGGCCTGCTGCCCGGCATCGGGCGCGCCCTGGCCCTGCGCGAGGGGCGGCTGCAGGAAGCGGTGCTGACCCGCGACGACCTGGCGCGCGCCGAGGACCTGGCGTTCGTCAACAGCCTGCGCGGCTGGCTGCCGGCGCAATGGGTTGACGGCTGAGGTGTGGGGCTGGCTGGCCCCGAGGCATGTCCCTGCGGCCCTGAGAGGCCGCCGCCACTTCAGGCGGCCACCGGCGGCAGAGGTGCGGCGGCCTGTGTGGCCAACTCCGCCAGCGCGGCGAGCAGGCGGTCCACGTCGGCCTCGGTGTGGGCGGCCGACAGCGCGATGCGCAGGCGCGCCGTGCCCTCGGGCACGGTGGGCGGGCGGATCGCCGGCACCCACAGGCCGCGCGCGTGCAGGCCCTGCATCGCGGCCAGGGCCTCGTCGTTGGGGCCGATCACCAGCGACTGGATCGGCGTGGCCGAGTCTCCCAGCCGCCAGCGGTGGCCGGCCAGCAGCTTCGTCAGGCCGGCGCGCAGCCGTGCGATCAGCGCCTGCAGGTGGGCGCGGCGCGCGTCGTCGGCCTCGATGCGGCGCAGGCTGGCCAGCAGGGCGCTGGCCAGCAGCGGCGGCGCGGCCGTGGCGAAGATGTAGCTGCGCGTCTTCTGCAGCAGCCATTCGACCAGGGGCTCGGGCCCGGCGACAAAGGCCCCGGCCACGCCCGCGGCCTTGCCCAGCGTGGCCATGTAGAGCACACGGCGCGAGGCCGCCGGCCCGTGCAGGCCGAAGTGCGCAAGGCTGCCGCGCCCCTGCGGGCCGAGCACGCCGAAGCCGTGCGCGTCGTCCAGCAGCAGCAGGGCGTCGTGGCGCTCGCACAGCGCCAGCAGGGCCGGGATGTCGGCCAAGTTGCCGTCCATGCTGAACACCGCGTCGCTCACCACCAGCTTGCGCCGCGCGGTGCTGCGTGCCAGCTGCTCGCCCAGTTCGGCCAGGTCGCCATGGGCGTAGCGCGTGGCGCGCGCGGTCGACAGGCGCGCGCCGTCGATCAGGCAGGCGTGGTTCAGGCTGTCGGCGAACAGCGCGTCGGTGCGCCCGACCAAGGCCGGGATGATGCCGATGTTGGTGGCATAACCGGCGTAGAAGTAGAGCGCACGCGGCAGGCCGGTGAAGCGCGCCAGCGCGTCTTCGAGCGCGGCGTTGGCCGCGCTGTGGCCGCTGACCAGGGGCGAGGCGCCGGAGCCCATACCGGTTGCGGCGGCGGCCTGCTGGGCCGCGGCCACCAGCTCGGGGTGCTGGGACAGGCCCAGGTAGTCGTTGCTGCAGAACGCCAGCAGGCGCTCGCCGTCCACGCGCAGGTGGGCGCCGCCGTCGGGCTGCACCACGCGGCGGCGCCGGCGCAGGTGCTGGGCGTCGAGTTCGGCCAGGCGGGCCGGGAACTCGTCGAGCCAGGAGTCGCCGGTGTCGCTCATGCCGTGGGCTCGCCGCTGCCGCCGCGGTCTGCATGGCTGGCGGGGGAAGTCCAGGTCGCAGGCAGGTGCCAGCGCGCGCCCTGCGGCGTGGGCACGGCCTGGTGCGGCAGGTCGGCCAGCAGCGGCGCGCCCAGGTGGCTGCGCAGGTAGGCCAGGTTGTCTTCGGGGGCGAGCATGGCGGGGTCGATGCGGTTGGCGATCCAGCCGGCCAGCGTGAGGCCGCGTGCGCGAATGGCCTCGGCCGTGAGCAGGGCGTGGTTCAGGCAGCCCAGGCGCAGGCCGACCACCAGCACCACCGGCAGGCCCAGGGCCTGGGCCAGGTCGGCGCCACTGTGCTGTTCGGACAGCGGCACCAGGAAGCCGCCCGCGCCCTCGACCACCACGGCGTCGGCCTGGGCCTGCAGGGCGCGTGCGCAGGCCACCAGGTGGGCGATGTCGATGGCGGTGCCGGCGCGCTGTGCCGCCAGGTGTGGCGACAGCGGGTCGGCCAGCAGCACCGGGTTGTCGAGCTCGGGCGGCACGGCCAGGGTGGAGGCGGCGCGCAGCACCCGTGCGTCTTCGTTGGACCAGCCGCCGTCGACCCAGTCGGCGCCGGCGGCCACCGGCTTCATGCCGACCACGCGCCGGTGGTGGCGCGCCAGCGCGTGCAGCAGCGCGGCCGAGGCCAGGGTCTTGCCGACGCCGGTGTCGGTGCCGGTGACGAAACAGGCAACGGCGGCCATGTTCAACCCCCGGCGAGCGTGGCGGCCAGCGCCCGCTGCGTGCCCTGGGCCAGCTGCGCCTGCTCGTCCTCGCTCAGGATGTAGGGCGGCATCAGGTACAGGGTGGTGCCGATCGGGCGCAGCAGCAGGCCCTGGGCCAGGGCCTGGGCGTGGAAGCGGCGCGAGAAGGTGGTGGCCGCCGCGGGGTCGTCGACCACCACGTCGCAGGCCCAGATCAGGCCCTGCTGGCGCACGTGCTGCACCTGCGGGTGCTCGGCCAGCGGCGCCATCAGCTCGCCCAGGCGCTGGGCCCGGGCCTGGTTGGCGGTCAGCACCTGGTCCTGCTCGAACAGGTCCAGGCAGGCGGTGGCGGCGCGGCAGGCCAGCGGGTTGCCGGTGTACGAGTGCGAGTGCAGGAAGGCGCGTTCCACGCTGTCGGCGTAGAAGGCCTGGTAGACGCGGTCGGTGCTCATCACCAGCGACAGCGGCAGGTAGCCGCCGCTGATGCCCTTGGACAGGCACAGGAAGTCGGGCCA
>CAZKDU010000180.1:0-4676 GCA_964551485.1 uncultured Burkholderiaceae bacterium | reverse complement strand
CCAGGGCGCCCCAGCCGCAGCCGATCTCCAGCACGCGGTGGCCCGGCTGCACGCCGGCCATGCGCAGCGCACGCCGCACCTTGGCGTGCTGGGCCTCGCGCATGGGACGGCTCAGGTCGCCCTCGAACCAGGCCGACGAGTAGTTCATGGTCTCGTCCAGCCACAGCGTGTAGAAGGCGTTGCCCAGGTCGTAGTGGGCGTGGATGTTCTTCTGGCTGTTGGCCTTGGTGTTGCGGTTCAGCAGGTGGCGCACGCGGTACAGCAGGCGGCCCAGCCAGTTGCCGTAGATCACGTCCTCAACTTCCTGGCGGTTGCTGATGAAGACCTTGAGCAGGTCGGTCAGGTGCGGGGTGGTCCAGTCGCCGGCGATGTAGCTTTCGGCAAAGCCGATGTCGCCCGACTTGAGCGCGGCGCCGCAGACGTTCCAGTTGCGCAGGCTGATCGCGGCCGCTGGCCCGTCGCCCTGGCCGAAGTGCTGCAGGCTGCCGTCGGGCAGTTGCACGGTCAGGCTGCCGTGGCGCAGCTGCTGCATCAGCGACAGCGTGGTGCGGGCGGCAGCCGGTGCGCCGGCGGGCAGCGCGAACGGGGAGGCGGTGGTGCTGGTGGTCATGGGAGCCTGGATGAAAAGGTCGGCGTCAGCGCGTCACGAACGCGTCCGGTGGGGTGGGTTTGGTGTGGAAGCGCACGCGCTGCAGCCACAGCCGCAGGGCCTGCCAGTGGATGCGGGCGATCACGCCCAGCGTCATGGCGGGGTGGCGCCAGAACGCACGGCGCAGGCTGGCCGGGCCCAGCGGCAGCAGCTCGCCGCTCACGCTGGTCTGCAGCAGCGGGCCGCTGGCGTCGTCGTAATCGATGCGCACCACGGTGCGCCCGGGCCCGATGGCGGGGGCCGTGCGCAGGAAGCGGAAGCGGTAGCCGCCTTCGACGTTGCAGAACGGCGAGACGTGGAACACCTTGCGCGCACTGAGTTCGGCGCCGTAGCGCGGTGCGTCCAGCAGGTAGCAGTGGCGCTCGCCGAAGGTGTTGTTCACCTCGACCACGATGGCGCGCAGACGGCCATCGTCGGCGTGGCAGTACCAGAAGCTGACCGGCTTGAAGGTGTAGCCCAGCACCCGCGGAAAGCAGTGCAGCCAGACCTCGCCGCCGGCGCCGTGCACGCCCTCGCGCGCCAGCAGCTCGTCGAGCCAGGCCAGCGCGCCACCGGCCTCGGGGCCGCGGCCGTCGCCGTGGTCGGTGTCGTGAAAACTTAGCAGGCCGAAGCGGTTGCGCGCCAGCGCCCCGGGCCCGTGGGTGGCCATGTGGCGCAGCGGCAGCATCAGGAAGTAGGTCGGGTAGGCGAAGGCGTGGCGCACCGGGCGCAGCCGGGTGTGGCGCACCTGGCCGAAGCCGATCAGCGGCCCCGGGGCGGGGGCGCTGGGGCCGGGGCAGGTGGGCGCGCCGGCCGGGCTCATGCCAGCGCACCTTCCTCGGCCTGGCGCGCCGACTCCACCAGCAGCAGGCGTGCCACGCCCAGGCCGGCCTTGAGGCCGTCCTCGTGGAAGCCGTAGCCCATCCAGGCGCCGCAGTAGTAGGTGTGCTGGCGGCCCTGCAGCGCCGGCACGTCGGCCTGGGCGCGGATGGCGGCCAGGTCGAACACCGGGTGTGCGTAGTCGAATTCGCCCATGACCTGCTTACGGTCGATCTCGCTCACCGGATTCAGCGACACCAGCACCGGCTGGGCAAACGGCAGCGGCTGCAGCCGGTTCAGCAGGTAGTGCAGGCAGACCTGGGCCGACTCGCGGTGCCCGCTCTGGGCGCGCTCGTAGTTCCAGGCCGACCAGGTGCGCTGTTGTGCCGGCAGCACCGAGGTGTCGGTGTGCAGCACGGCGCGGTTGGGGTGGTAGCGGATCGCGCCCAGCGTGCGGCGCTCCTCGGGGCTGGGGTCGCGCAGCAGGGCCAGGGCTTGGTCGGAGTGGGTGGCCAGCACCAGCTTGTCGAAGCGCTCGGCCTGGTGGTCGGTCAGCACGCGCACGCCCTCGGCGTCGCGCTCGATCAGGCGCACCGGGCTGTTCAGCCGCTTGTCGCCGATCTTGGCGGTGATTTTGTCCACGTAGTGGCGGGCGCCGCCGGTCACCGTCCACCACTGCGGCCGGTTGCTGACCTGGATCAGCCCGTGGTTGTGGCAGAAGCGGATCATGGTGGCCACCGGAAACTGCAGCATCTGGTCGGTCGGGCAGCTCCAGATGCAGCCCAGCATGGGCAGGAAATACCAGTCGCGGAAGGCGTCGCCGAAGCGGTGCGCGCGCAAAAACTCGCCGAGCGGCTGCATCAGCTCGCCGTCCTGGTTGGCCTGGGCAATGCGCGTGGTCAGCCCGTTGAAACGCAGCAGGTCGGCCAGCATGCCCAGGAAGCGCGGGTTGACCAGGTTGGCGCGCTGGGCAAACACCGTGTTCAGGCTGCCGCCGCTCCACTCCAGGTCGCGCCCACCGAGCGCGCCCGGCACCTTGACCGAGAACGACATGTCCGAGCGGCAGGTGTCCACCCCCAGCTCGGCAAACAGGTTGATCAGGTTCGGGTAGGTGCGCTCGTTGAACACCAGGAAGCCGGTGTCCACGCCATGCGTGACCGGGCCGCGCGGTGTCGGCAGCGTGAGGTCCACCGTGTGGGTGTGGCCGCCGAAGTAATCACCGGCCTCGAACAGCGTGACCTCGGCGCGCTGGTGCAGGGTGTGGGCCACGGCCAAGCCGGCAATGCCCGAGCCGACCACGGCGATCTTGAGGGGGCGGCCCATGTCAGGCCCCCGGGAAGAAAGTTGCTGCGAAGCGCCCCGACGCGAAGTGAGGAGGGAGGGAGGAGGAGGAAAGCCGCCTCAGGATTGCATCCGGGCCAACTGCTCCCGGAAGGCTTCGCAACAAGAAAAACTGGCGACCGGCTCCCTGTGCCGGCGCCCTATGGAGAGGGCTGGGTGGCGCAAAGTTCCCGCGGCAGGTGTGAAAAAGCGCGGAGGGATGGCGGTCTTTAAGGCGTGCAACGTGGGACATGGGCAATCGGATGACGGGGCTAGGCAATGGCTCACGCCGTCTCAGCGCTTGGCCAGCTGCTGCTCGACCGCCTGCACGAAGCTGCGGCTGTCGGGGGTGGTCATGCTGGAGAAGCGCTCGACGATGCGGCCGTCGCGGCCGATCAGGTACTTGTAGAAGTTCCAGCGCGGCGGGCCGCCGGCCTGGGCCGCGAGCTGCTTGTAGAACGGCGAGGCGTCGGGGCCGGTCACGTTGGACTTGCCGAAGGTGTTGCTGCAGAACTCGGCGATCTGCTGGTTGCTGCCGCTCTCCTGGGCGAAGTCGTTGGACGGGAAGCCCAGCACCACCAGGCCCTGGTCCTTGTACTTGGCGTACAGCGCCTCCAGCGCCTGGTATTGCGAGGTGAAGCCGCAGTAGCTGGCGGTGTTCACCACCACCGCCACCTTGCCGCTGTACTGGCACAGCGACTGCGGCTGCTCGTCCTGCAGACGCGGGAAGGTGTGGTTCAGCGTGGCCGGGCAGGCCGTGGCAGTGGGCCCCACCGAGGGGGCGGCCGGTGCGGCCTGGGCAGGGGCCGCCAGCACGGCGCCGAGCAGCGCCGCGGCCAGCGCCACGGCAGCCGGGCGGGGCAGCAAAGGGGACGGCAGCGAGGTGGGTGTGGGCATGGTGGGTGTCCTGAACATCTTGGGGCGGGCAAGGCGGCTGGGCAAAGGCCGGGCCAAACGGCCATGGTCTCCAAAATGCCAGGCCTTGTCCAGTTGGGGCGCGCCTGGGGGTGACCCAGGCGCTTCCATGCCAATCCATACGCAGCGGGCTGGGTTTTGGAGTCAGCCATGCCCCGCGCACTGTCCCAATGCCCCCGGCCTGGGCGGGGGCAAGTGCATCCGCAGACCCGGCGCGGCCGTACCCGTGTCGTGCAATTCCCTGATTTGTAAGGGCTTTTTCATGCGGGCCGCTTAAAATTGCGGCAATTGTGAAAGTGAACCATGCTTTACCCTGAACTCTTCAAACAACTGGAATCCGTGCGCTGGGACATGGACAAGGACATCCCTTGGGACCAGTTCGACGCCAGCAAGCTCTCCGACGAGCAGGCCCAGACCATCAAGATGAACGCCATCACCGAGTGGTCAGCCCTGCCGGCCACCGAGATGTTCCTGCGCGACAACAAGGACGACTCCGACTTCTCGGCCTTCATGTCGATCTGGTTCTTCGAGGAGCAGAAGCACTCGCTGGTGCTCATGGAGTACCTGCGCCGCTTCCGCCCCGACCTGGCCCCGACCGAACAGGAGCTGCACGAGGTGCGCTTCGATTTTGACCCGGCCCCGGCGCTGGAGACGCTGATGCTGCACTTCTGCGGCGAGATCCGCCTGAACCACTGGTACCGCCGCGCGTCCGAGTGGCACACCGAGCCGGTCATCAAGCACATCTACACCACGCTGAGCCAGGACGAGGCGCGCCACGGCGGCGCCTACCTGCGCTACATGAAGCGCGCCATCGGCAACTTCGGCAACGAGGCCAAGGCCGCCTTCACCAAGGTTGGCGTGCTCATGGCCAGCGCACGCCGCACCGCCCAGGCGCTGCACCCGACGAACCTGCACGTGAACAAGAACCTGTTCCCGCGCGACACCATCCAGAGCCGCCTGCCCAACCCCGAGTGGCTGGAGCACTGGCTGGACA
>CAZKDU010000179.1:1865-4739 GCA_964551485.1 uncultured Burkholderiaceae bacterium | reverse complement strand
AATACCGTAGGCGTCCTCCTCCATCGGGCAGCCCGGGTACCAGGCATGGAAAGTCAGGGTCTTGTGCAGCTTGTTGACCACCGGCAGGCCGATGCGGCGGCGCAGCGGCTCGTCAAGCAGCTCGCCGTCCTCCTTCCAGCGGTGCAGCGCCGGCAACGGATCGAACTCCCCCTTGATCGGCCAGTAGGCGCCGATCACGGTGTCGGGCCGGCCCACCAGCCAGATGCGCATGACCTGCTGCAACAGGTCGGCGCGCTGCAGGCGATCGGGCAGCGCCAGGCGCTCGGCCACCAGCGCCTGGCGCAGGGCTTTCTTGGCCTCCTGGGCCTTGTCGTCACCGGTTTTGTTCATAATCCTTCCATGCAGTTTCGAGCCATTCTGACACTGACGGCGCTCGCGCTGACCCTGTCCACCGGGCTGTGTGCCCCGGCCACCCCCGCCCCCCCTGCCGACGACGTGATCCTGGAGATGAACCAGGCCTTCAAGCGCGCCGACCGCAAGCGCCTGGCGGCGCTGCTGCCGCAGGCGCGCGGCCACGTGCTCGAACCCTGGGCCAGCTACTGGGAACTCAAGGCGCGGCTGGAAGACGCCACCCCGCAGGAGGTGCAGGACACCCTCACGCGCTACGCCGGCAGCTACCAGGAAGACCGCCTGCGCAACGACTGGCTGCTGCTGCTCGGTTCGCGCCGCGACTGGACCAATTTTGCCGCCGAACACCCCAAGTACCGCATGGGCGACGACCGCGAGGTGCGCTGCTATGCCTTGGCCATCGACCTGATCAAGGCCGGCCCGGCCGCGCCCGCGGCCCTGGCCGAGGAGGCGCGCCGCCTCTGGTACGCGCAGCGCGACGCCGACGACGGCTGCACCCTGGCCGCCGACCGCCTGTTCGACGCCAAGAAACTCAGCGCGCTCGACATCTGGCGCAAGGCCCGGCTGGCGGCCGAGGCCAACCGCCCGCGCGCCCTGCGCGACGCGGTGCAGATCGCCTCGCCCGAGTCCGGTGCCCTGGTCGGCGAGCTGCTGGCCAACCCGGCCAAGTTCCTGGCCTCCAAGGTGTTCGCCGCCTCGCGCACGCGCAAGGAGCTCGTGGTGCTGGCCCTGATCCGCATGGCCGCCAGCGACGTCGACAGCGCGGCCGCCCAGCTCGAGCAGAAGTGGTCCGTCATGCTCACGCCCGAGGAGCGCCACTGGACCTGGGCCGTGATGGGCAAGCAGGCGGCGCTGCGCCTGTCGCCCAGTGCCGCCGAGTACTTTGCCAAGGTCGAGAAGGACAGCGACCTCAACGACGACCTGCTGACCTGGAAGACCCGCACCGCGCTGCGCCAGGGCGACTGGCGCGGTGTGCTCGCCAGCATCCATGCCATGGGCCCGGAAACCCAGCAGGACCCGACCTGGGTCTACTGGAAAGCGCGCGCGCGCCAGGCCCTGGCCAAGACCGAGGCCGAGCGCGCCGAGGCCCAGCGCCTGTTCGAGGGCATTGCCAGCGTGCGCGGCTTCTATGAGCAGCTCGCGCTCGACGCCCTGGGCCAGCGCGTCAGCCCGCCGCCGCGCCCGCAGCCCCCCAGCCCCGAGGAAAAAGAAGCGGCGTTGCGCAACCCCAGCCTGGCGCGTGCGCTGGCGGCGATCCAGCTCGGCCTGCGCAGCGAGGGCGTGCGTGAGTGGAACTACGCCACCAACCTGCACACCCCCGGCGGCATGTCCGACCGCGAGCTGCTGGCCGCGGCCCAGCTCGCCTGCGACCGCGCCGTCTGGGACCGCTGCATCAACACCAGCGAGCGCACACGCGGCTTCATGGACTTCGAGCAGCGCTTTCCCACGCCGTTCCGCGAGGCCGTGGTCAAGCGCAGCAAGGAGATCGCGCTCGACCCGGCCTATGTGTACGGCCTGATCCGCCAGGAAAGCCGCTTCATCGTCGACGTGCGCTCCGGCGTGGGGGCGTCGGGCCTCATGCAGGTCATGCCGGCCACCGCGCGCTGGACCGCCAAGAAGCTGGGACTGGCTGGCTTCACGCCCGAGCAGATCACCGACCGCGACACCAACATCACCATCGGCACCGGCTACCTCAAGCTCATCCTGGACGACTTCGCCGGCTCGCTGCCGCTGGCCGCCGCCGCCTACAACGCCGGGCCCAACCGCCCGCGCGCCTGGCGCAACGGCCCGGTGCTCGACGCCGCCATCTGGGCCGAGAGCGTGCCTTTCCACGAGACCCGCGACTACGTCAAGAAGGTGCTGGCCAACACCACCAGCTACGCCGCCCTGCTGACCGGCCAGCCGCAGTCGCTGCGCAGCCGCCTCGGCCTGGTCGGGCCGCGCGACGCCAGCGCGCCCGAAGAAAACCGCGAGCTGCCATGACCCCGCGGCGCGCCCTGGTGCTCGGCGGCAGCGGCTTCATCGGCCGCCACGTCTGCGAACAGCTGGTGCGTGCGGGCTGGCAGGTCACCGTGCCCACGCGCCGCCTGGCGGCCGCCCAGGCACTCTGGCCCTTGCCCGGCCTGGAGCTGGTCGAGGCCGACGTGCACGACCCCGCCACATTGCAGAGGCTGCTGCCCGGCCACAGCGCCGTGGTCAACCTGGTGGCCATCCTGCACGGGCAGGCGGCCGACTTCGAGCGGGTCCACGTGGCCCTGCCGGCGCAGCTGGCCCGGGCCTGCACGGCCAGCGGCGTGCGCCGCCTGGTGCATGTGAGCGCGCTCGGCGCCGACCCGGCCGGCCCCTCGCACTACCAGCGCAGCAAGGGCCGCGGCGAGGCTGTGCTGCAGGCCGAGGCCGGCCTGGCCCTCACCCTGCTGTGCCCCAGCGTGGGCTTCGGCGCCGGGGGCCGCATCCGCAACCAGTGTGCGGGGCGGCCGCGCTGGCTGCCGGGGGGGGCCCGGG
>CAZKDU010000179.1:0-1855 GCA_964551485.1 uncultured Burkholderiaceae bacterium | reverse complement strand
GCGCGCACCCAGCCGCTACCTTCGATCCAAGGGTGCGGGTGAGGCGGCACTGAAATTGGCACATCTCGACTTGACGCTGTTGCGGCCGTCGGTCATCTTCGGCGCCGCCGACCGCTTCATCAATCTGTTTGCGCAACTGCAATCGGCGCTGCCCGTGCTGCCGCTCGCTGGGGCGCGGGCCCGCTTCCAGCCGGTCTGGGTCGAGGACGTGGCGCGCGCCGTGATCGCCTGCCTGCACGACCCACACAGCGCGGGCCGGACCTACGAACTCACCGGTCCCGAGGTCTGGACCCTGGCCGAGCTGGTGCGGCTGGCGGGCCGCCTCAGCGGCCACCCGCGCCCGTTGCTGCCCCTGCCCCGGGGCCTGGGCCGGCTGCAGGCCGCGCTCATGGAGCTGGCGCCGGGCCCGACCCTGATGAGCCGCGACAACCTGGACTCGCTGCGCGTGGACAACGTCGCCAGCGGCCGGTACCCGGGCCTGGCCGCGCTGGGCATTGCTGCGGCCGCGCTCGGCGCCGTCGCCCCGGGCTACCTGGCGCCACCGCGCCGCCTGGACCGGCTGCGCCGCCACGCCGGCCGCTGATCGCCCCCCCTTCAACTGCTCCGGAGGTTTGGCCATGCTGACCCTGTACATCGGCAACAAAAACTACTCGTCCTGGTCCATGCGGGCCTGGGTGCTGCTGCGCCAGGCCGGTATCGCGTTCCAGGAGGTGAAGCTGCGCTACGACTCGTTCGCGCCGGACTCGCAGTTCAAGCAGACACTCAGCGGCGTCAGCCCGGCGGGCAGGGTGCCGGTGCTGCTGCACGACGGACTGACGGTGTGGGACACGCTGGCGATCGCCGAGTACCTGGCCGAGCGGTTCCCCGAGCACACGCTGTGGCCGCGCGACGCCGCCGCCCGCGCACGGGCGCGCAGCGTCTGCGCTGAGATGCACGCCGGCTTCACCGCGCTGCGCACCCACTGCCCCATGAACATCGAGGCGCGCCTGCCCGAGGTCGGCGCCCTGGTCTGGCGCGACCAGGCCGAGGTGCGTGCCGACGTGGCGCGCCTGGTCAGCATGTGGGAAGGGCTGCTGCAGGCGCACGGCGGCCCGCTGCTGTTTGGTAGCTTCAGCATCGCCGACGCCTACTTCGCCCCGGTCTGCATGCGCGTGCTCACCTACGCCCTGCCGCTGCCCGAGGCCGCGGCCGCCTACGTGCTGCGCGTCGCCGCCCTGCCCGGGGTGCGCGCCTGGATCGATGGCGCCCTGGCCGAGCAGGACTTCCGCGACTTCTCCGAACCCTACCGCCTGCACCGCTGAGCCGGCACACACTCAGGGCACCGTCCTGGGTCGGCGCCTTCTGCGCGCCCACCCGCCCCTGCGCACCGGCCCCCGGCACAGCACCCATGGGGTGCGGCGCCACGGAACCGCCTCGCTACACTGCGCCCATGCGAACGTACATGGTTGGCGGCGCGGTGCGCGACGCCCTGCTGGGCCTGCCGGTCAAGGACCGCGACTGGGTGGTGGTGGGCGCCACCCCCGAGCTGATGCTGGCCCAGGGCTTCGTGGCCGTGGGCCGTGACTTCCCGGTGTTCCTGCACCCGCAGACCCACGAGGAACACGCGCTGGCGCGCACCGAGCGCAAGAGCGGGCGCGGCTACCGCGGCTTCACCGTGCACGCCGACCCCGGCGTGTCCCTTGAGGACGACCTGGCACGGCGCGACCTCACTATAAATTCAATAGCACAAGAAATAGATGGGGAAAGGGCTGGAGCCCTGATCGACCCCCCTGGTGGGCAAAAGGATCTGGCTGCGCGGGTGCTGCGCCACGTGACCGAGGCGTTCCGCGACGACCCGGTGCGCATCCTGCGTGTG
>CAZKDU010000178.1:0-4786 GCA_964551485.1 uncultured Burkholderiaceae bacterium | reverse complement strand
AGCCGGCCGAGCAGACCCCGGCCGTGGCCGCCGCTGCCGTGCGCCTGCTGCACCAGGCTGGTGTGCCCGAGGCCGTGCTGCAGCTGCTGCACGGCCCGGGCCAGACCCTGGGCGCGGCCCTGGTGGCCCTGCCCGGGCTGGGCGGCGTGGCCTTCACTGGCTCCACCGCCGTGGCCAAACGCATCCAGCGCGCCTTGGCCGCGCAGGATGGCCCCATCGTGCCGCTGATCGCCGAGACCGGCGGCCTCAACGCCATGCTGGTGGACTCCACCGCCCTGCCCGAGCAGGTGGCCGACGCCGTGCTGCAGAGCGCTTTCCGCTCGGCCGGGCAGCGCTGCTCGGCGCTGCGCCTGCTGTGCCTGCACGAGGCCGTGGCCGAGCGGGTGCTGGCCCTGGTGCGCGGCGCCGCGGCCGAACTGGTGCTGGGCGACCCGGCCGATTTCGGCACCGACGTCGGCCCGCTGATCGACGCCCAGGCCGAGGCCCGCGTGGCGGCCCAGGTGCGCGCGCTCGCCGCCCGGGCCCGGGCGCTGCCCTGCGCGGCACCCGCGCCCCGCCCGGTGCCGCACCTGGTTCCGCCGCAGCTCTACGAGATCGACAGCCTGGACGGTGTGGGCGAGGAGATCTTCGGCCCGGTGCTGCAGGTGCTGCGCTGGGGCCGCGGCGCACTGCGCGAGCCGCAGGCCGTGATCGAGCGCGTCAACGCCCTGGGCCATGGCCTCACCCTGGGCCTGCAGACGCGCATCGAAGGCCGGGCCCAGGCCCTGGCGGCGCTGGCCCGTACCGGCAACGTTTACGTCAACCGCAACATGGTTGGCGCCGTGGTCGGCAGCCAGCCGTTTGGCGGGCAGGGCCTCAGCGGCACCGGCCCCAAGGCCGGCGGCCCGCACTACCTGCCGCGTTTCTGCACCGAGCAGACGCTCACCATCAACACCGCCGCAGCCGGTGGCAACGCCGCCCTGCTGGCCGGCCTCGGCTGAGGCCGGGCGCCACCCGGGGCGGGCTAGCTAGAGACCATCCTCACCTTCCGCGCGCGCACGCGCTTGGGCGCTCGCGGCCACTGACCAGAGGCGATGTGGCTGGCGTCAAGGGGGCCCGCCGCACGGTGGCTGCGGCGCCGGCCGCTGGCCTCACAATGTGCGCATGAATCCCCTGCGTTCCCCCGTGCAAGGCCAACTGGTCGAGTGGTGTGTGCAGCCCGGCGACACCGTGCGGGCTGACCAGGTGCTGGGCCTGGTCGAGGCCATGAAGATGGTGCACGCGCTGCACGCCCCGGCCGACGGCATCGTGCGCGAGCTCTGCCTGGCCCCAGGTGCGGCCGTCCAAGAGGCCGAGGTGCTCCTGTTTTGGGAGCACCTGGTGCCCATCCTGCAAGGGCTGGGACCCCATTTGGACCTGGATGCCCAGGAAACCCTGCCAATGCCGGCCGAGGTGCTGCCCAGCACCGAACCCGCCCGTGCCGCGTTCGCGCCGGCCGCCATGCCGGCCGCGGCCCCGGCGGGTGCGGTGCCGCCCACGCTGCGTGCCGACCTGCAGCGCCTGCTCGAACGCCAGGCCCACACCGCCGACGCGGCCCGCCCCGAGGCCATGGCGCGGCGCCATGCCCAGGGCCTGCGCAGCGCGCGCGAGAACGTGGCCGACCTCTGCGACCCCGGCAGTTTCATCGAGTACGGGGCGCTGGCCGTGGCGGCCCAGCGCAGCCGCCGCAGCGAGGCCGACCTGGTGGCCAACACCCCGGCCGACGGCCTGGTGGCGGGCCTGGGCTCGGTCAATGGCGCCCTGTTCGACGAAGACCGCGCGCGTTGCGTGGTGCTGGCCTACGACGCCACCGTGCTGGCCGGCACCCAGGGCCTGCGCAACCACGCCAAGACCGACCGGCTGCTGGGCATCGCCCAGGCCCAGCGCCGGCCCGTGGTGCTGTTCGCCGAGGGCGGCGGCGGGCGGCCCGGCGACACCGACATGCCGGTGGTGGCCGGCTTGCACGTGGGCACCTTTGCCAGCTTCGCGCGCCTCAATGGCCGGGTGCCGCTGGTCGGCATCGCTGCCGGGCGCTGCTTTGCCGGCAACGCCGCCCTGCTCGGCTGCTGCGACGTGGTGATCGCCACGCGCGGCAGCCACATCGGCATGGGCGGGCCGGCCATGGTCGAGGGCGGCGGCCTGGGCCGCTTCGCGCCCGAGGACATCGGCCCGAGCGCAGTGCAGCACGCCAACGGCGTGATCGACCTGCTGGTCGACGACGAGGTGGCCGCGGTGGCCGCGGCGCGCCAGTACCTCGGCTATTTCCAGGGCGCGCTGGCCACGGCCGTGGCGCCTGACCCCCATGCCTTGCGCCAGCTTGTGCCCGAGCCGCGCCAGCGCGCCTACGACAGCCGCGCCGTTTTTACCGGCGTGGCCGACGTGGGCAGCGTGCTGCCGCTGCGCACGGGTTTCGGCCTGGCCGTGCACACGGCGCTGGCACGCCTGGGCGGCCAGCCCGTGGGCCTGCTGGCCAGCAACCCGCTGCACCTGGGCGGCGCCATCGACGCGGCCGCCGCCGATAAGGCCGCGCGCTTCATGCAGCTGTGCAACGCGCATGGCCTGCCCCTGGTCAGCTTCGTGGACACGCCGGGCTTCATGGTCGGGCCCGACACCGAGGCCACGGCCCAGGTGCGCCACGCCAGCCGCCTGTTCGTGGCCGCCGCCCACCTGCGCGTGCCGTTCCTGACCGTGGTGCTGCGCAAGGCCTACGGCCTGGGGGCCATGGGCCTGGCGGCCGGGGGCTTCCACGAGACCCTGGCCACCGTGGCCTGGCCCAGCGGCGAGTTCGGGGCCATGGGGCTGGAGGGCGCGGTGCGCCTGGGCTACCGGCGCGAGCTGGAGCTGCTGCCCGAGGGGCCGGCGCGGCAGGCGCTGTTCGAGCAGCTGCTGGCGCGCCAGGTCGAAGCCGGCCAGGCCCTGAACATGGCGGCCACGCTGGAGATCGACGCCGTGATCGACCCGGCCGACACCCGCGCCTGGTTGCTGCGCGCCCTGGCCTCGGCCCGGGTCCGGCCGGTCGAGGCGGTGGGCCCGGCCGTCGACCCCTGGTGAACCCCGGGGAAACCCGGGTGCATGGGGGCCATGCTAAGCTGATTCACTCTTTTTGACTCAGCTTTGGACCGCACCATGCCCGGCCTTTTGCCCCTGATCGATCCCGACGGCCTGCTCGAATTCTCGGTGGTCTACACCGACCGCGCGCTGAACCACATGTCGCAACGCTTCCAGGGCGTGATGCGCGACATCGCCAGCATCCTCAAAGAGGTCTACCACGCGCACGCCACCGCGCTGGTGCCCGGCAGCGGCACCTTTGGCATGGAGGCGGTGGCACGCCAGTTCGCCACCGGCAAGAAGGCCCTGGTGATCCGCAACGGCTGGTTCAGCTACCGCTGGACGCAGATCTTCGACATGGGCGGCATCCCCGCCGAATCCACCGTGCTCAAGGCCCGCCGCATCGGTGAAGGCCCGCAGGCGCCCTGGGTGCCGTGCCCGATCGAGGAGGTCGTGGCCACCATCGCGCAGCAGCGACCCGACGTGGTCTTTGCCCCGCACGTGGAGACCGCCGCCGGCATGATCCTGCCCGACGACTACCTCAAGCGCGTCGCCGACGCCACCCATGCGGTCGGCGGCCTGTTCGTGCTGGACTGCATCGCCTCCGGCGCGATGTGGGTCGACATGGCCGCCACCGGGGTGGACGTGCTCATCAGCGCGCCGCAGAAGGGCTGGAGCGGCTCGCCCGCCTGCGCCATGATCGCCTTCAGCGAACGCGCCCGCAAGGCGATCGACGCCACCACCAGCACCAGCTTCGCCTGCGACCTGAAGAAGTGGCTGCAGGTGATGGAGACCTACGAGGCCGGCGGCCACGTCTACCACACTACCATGCCCACCGACGCGCTGGCGCGCCTGCGCGAGGTCATGCGCGAGACCCGCGACTACGGCTTCGACAAGGTCAAGGCCGAGCAGGTCGAGCTGGGTGCGCAGGTCCGTGCGCTGTTCGAGCGCCAGGGTTTTGCGAGCGTGGCTGCGGCCGGGTTCCAGGCGCCCGGCGTGGTGGTGAGCTTCACCACCGACCCCGACATCCAGAACAGCAAGAAATTCCTGGCCGCCGGCCTGCAGACCGCGGCCGGCGTGCCGCTGCAGTGCGACGAGGGCCCGGAGTTCAAGACCTTCCGCGTCGGCCTGTTCGGGCTGGAGAAGCTGCACCACGTGGACCGCACCGTGGCCCACCTGAAGGCCGCGCTGGATCAGGTGCTGCCCGCAGTGGTGGCCGCCTGAGAGCCGGCGCAGGCCCCTGGGCCTTGCCCAGGCCTTTTAACCCAGCCAGCGAAACACCAGCGGCAGCAGCAGCGCCGCCAGGATGGCCTGCAGACCCAGCGCCAGTGCGGCGTAGGCGCCGGCCTCGGTGTTGACCTGGAGCGCGCGGGCCGCGCCAATGCCGTGGGCCGCAGTGCCAATGGCAAAGCCGCGCGCCGGCCAGCCCGCGCCGGACGCAGTGATGCCGAGCCTGTCGAACAGCGGCTTGGCGCTCAAGGCGCCGACCATGCCGGTCACCACCGCGAACACCGCCGCCAGCGCTGGCACACCACCGATCTTGGCGGCCACGCCCATGGCCACCGGTGCCGTGGCCGACTTGGGCGCCAGCGACAGCAGCACGTCCTGCGGCAGCCCCAGCGCCCAGCCCAGGCCCAGCGCGGAGCCGGCCGCGGCGGCCCCGCCGAGCACCGCGGCCAGCAGCAGCGCGCCGCCACGCCGCGCCAGCTCCTGCCGGCGC
>CAZKDU010000177.1:0-4787 GCA_964551485.1 uncultured Burkholderiaceae bacterium | reverse complement strand
TCCTGGACCTGACGGTGGAGCAGGCCTTCGCCTTCTTCAGCGCCGTGCCCACGCTGGCGCGCAAGCTGCAGACGCTGCTGGACGTGGGCCTGAGCTACATCCAGCTTGGCCAGGCCGCCACCACACTCTCGGGCGGCGAGGCGCAGCGCGTCAAGCTGGCACTGGAGCTGTCCAAGCGCGACACCGGCCGCACGCTCTACATCCTGGACGAGCCGACCACCGGCCTGCACTTTGCCGACATCGAGCTGCTGCTCAAGGTGCTGCACCAGCTGCGCGACGCCGGCAACACCATCGTGGTGATCGAGCACAACCTGGACGTGATCAAGACCGCCGACTGGCTGATCGACATGGGTCCCGAAGGCGGTGCAGGCGGCGGCCAGGTGGTGGGCACGGGCACCCCCGAGGCCCTGGCCGCCCATCCCAGCAGCCACACTGGCGGGTACCTGAGGCGCGTGCTGTCGCGAAGCTGAGGGGGCGATGCACGGGGGGTGCAGGCCGCTCTGTTGCACCCCGCTCATTGGTCAGAAGTGCTCCCAGCCCTTGCCAGTGCTTGCGTCTTTGCTACACCATCGATAGCAGACCACGCGATGCACACAGCGCACACAGCGCACACAGCGCACACCGGGCCGGCGGGCCCACCCACCCAGCGGCGCGTCAGCCCATGAACCCCAGGTTGACCGGGTAGTCCGGCCGGCCCGCGGCCGCACCGAAGTGCCCGAGGTTGGGCAGGATGCCCGCCAGCTCCGCATCCGCCACCCCGAACCAGCGCGCCAGCGTGGCCGCGTACTGGTCCACCGAGGTGCTGGGCAACAGCCGCCCCTGGCCCACGTGCCACTGGTCCTCCGGCCCGCTGCCGCTGCCCACACTCACCGGCGGCGGCGAGCCGTAGAACGCCGCCCCCTTGACCGCCCCGCCCACCACCAGGTGGTGGCTGCCCCAGCCGTGGTCGGAGCCGTCGCCGTTGGAGGCCAGGGTGCGCCCGAAGTCCGAGGCCGTGAAGGCCGTCACCTGGTCGGCCACGCCCAGCGCGGCGGTGGCGTTGTAGAACGCCGCCATGGCCTCGCTGACCTGGCCCAGCAGCGGGCCGTGGCGCGCGATCAGGTTGTCGTGCAGGTCGAAGCCGCCCAGCGAGACCAGGTAGACCTGGCGCTTGGCCCCCAGGCTCGCGCGCGCGCCGATCAGGCGCGCCACCATCTTGAGCTGGTCGGCCAGCGGGTTGCCGGCGGGGAAGGCGGTGCCCACGCTGCTGCTGGCCAGGGCGCTGCTGACCTGGCCTTCGGCGGCGATGGCGCGCTGGGTCACGCGGTTGTATTCGTTCTCCAGGGTGTGGGTGCGGCCTTGCTGGACCAGGGTGGTGAGCGCGTCCTTGACGGCGCTGGAGCCATAGACGTTGCCTTTGACGCCGTTGATGGCCACGGCGCCGCTGGTGCTGACCTGGTACTGCAGGGCGCTGTCGCCGCTCAGGAAGACGGCGTTGCCGGTGACGGAGATGCAGGTGAACAGGGCGTTGGTGTTGCTGGACAGCGCCAGGTCGCCGAGGTTGCCGCCCCAGCCGACGGTGGAGCCTTCGGGCGAGGACGATTGCCAGACCGATTGCTGGTCGTTGTGGGAGAACAGTTTCGGGGGCAGCGGGTAGGTGGCGCGGTCGGCGCTGGCGTACTGGGCGCGGGTCAAGGGCACGACCAGGGGGCCGACGTTGAGCTGCACGGCGGCTTTGCCGCTGTTGAAGAGGCTGCTCAAGGCTCCCATGGCGGGGTTGAGGGCGTACTGCAGGCCGCCGGCCAGGGGCACGCTGGGGCGCAGCAGGGTGGAGGCCAGCCCGGCTTTGGCCAGGGCGATGCCGCCGGCGGTCTGGCCGGCGCCGCCGCCGCGGATGGCGCTGTAGGCGTTGTAGCTGGCGTCGTCGTAGGGCACGACGGTGTTGGCGTGGTCGTTGCCACCGTACAGGAAGACGCAGACCAGGGCTTTGTAGTCGCTGGCGTTGAAGGCGGCGGCCTCGCCGATGGCGGCCAGGTTGAGGGCGAACGGCAGGGCGGCTCCGCTGAGAGCGAGCTGGCCGCTGCGGCGCAGGAAGGCGCGGCGGCTGTGCAGTTGGGGACGCAGCTGGTGCATGGTGGGCTCTCCCGGGGGGTTATTTCTGGACCAGGTATTCGGGGCCGGCCATGACCAGCAGCACGGCCGCACCGATGCGGTTGAGCTTGCTGGTGTCGCTGCTGCTGGCGCTCACGGGGCTGGCGTTGAGGGCGTTGACGATCAGGGTCTGGGTGGCGGCGCTGAGCTGGCCGGCGCACAGCAGCAGGTTGAGCCGGGCCACGAGGGCGGCGGCGTCGGTGACGAGCTTGAGCTCTTCGGTGTAGGGCACGGTGATGTCAAAGCCGTTGCTGGTGTTGCTGCCCAGGCCGGGCTGGTCGGGGGCGTTGACGTAGATGCCGTAGCGCACCAGGCTTTGCAGGGTGTTGAGGTAGCCGCCGACGCTGCTTTCGTTGACGATCTGGAATTCGGGGGCGGCGGCGTGGCGCGCGGCCAGGGCGGTGGACGGCGGCACGTAGCCGGGGCGGAAGAAGTTGAAGACGCTGGGCGAGCGCAGCGGGCTTTGCCCGAGCTGGGTGGCGGGGTTGCTCTGGTCGAAGATTTTCCAGCTGCCGGCGGCCGAGCGGATGCCGAAGGTGCGGCCCCACTGGATGGCGCGCACCATGGGTTCGCGCAGTTTGCCGAAGCCGGGGTCGCTCAGGCCGGCGGCACCGCGCGCTTCGTCGTCGAGCAAGATGGCGCTGAAGACGGCGCGCAGGTCGCCGCGCACGCCAGCGCCGTTGTTGTTGAAGGCGGCGGCCACGCGCGCAACGTAGGCGGGGCTGGGCTGGCTGGTGACCAGGCGCTGGATCATCTGGCGCCCGAAGAAGGGGCCAACGTTGGGGTGGTTGAACAGGGTGTCCAGTGCGATGCGCAGGGCGTTGGCGCCGTCAGTGTTGGCGGGGATGGTGGTGCCCAGGAAGCTGGCGGCGAGTGGGGAGTGGCGCGCGGGGTTGAGGACCATGGGCAGCCGCGCAAAGTGGGGGCTGGGCAGGGTGCGCCCGGAGACGGGTTCGACGACGGGCTGGTTCTGGCTTTGGTCCCAGTCCCAGCCGGTGAACACGCGCGCAAGGTTGGTGATGTCGGCCTGCCCGTAGGTGTCGATGCGGTTGCCGCTGCCGTCGCGCTTTTCTGTGCCGTCGGCGTTGAGCTGCACCAGCCCAATGCTGAACAGCTGCATGACTTCTCGCGCGTAGTTCTCGTCGGGCTGCCGACCCGTGGCCACGTTTTCTTTCTGGTTGCCTTTGGTGTTCAGGTAGTACCCCATCGCCGCGTTCAGCGTCACCGCCTCCAGCAGCTGCCGGTAGTTCCCAAACACACGCGCACTCAACTCATCCCACCAACCCGCCAACGCCTGGCTTCGCCACGCGAAGTCGAGTCCCGTGAGGGAGACCACAAAAAACTCCGACAAGGCCAGGGTGATGCGCTGGCGCACGCCGTCAGGGGCCGTGAAGAGCTGGTGCCAGACCATGAAGTCACCCGGGTAGCTCATGTCATAGAAGCGGGTGCTGCTGTCGATGGTGGCGTAGCCGCGGCTGTTCAGCCAGTCCCAGGCGCTCTGGCCGGCCGGCGCATCGAACTGGGCCTGCAGCCAGGCGGCATAGCCCTGGGCACGCACCGCCGCGATCTCCGCATCACTCGCCGAGAACTGCGCCTGCAGCAGAAAGCGTGCAGCGTCGGCAGCGGCCATGGCACCACCACCCTGACAGCTCTCGGGGTAGACGGCGCAGGCAAAGTCGGCCAATTGCCCCACCCAGGTCAGCTGCCCCCCAGTGGCCGGGCCCAGCACGTACACGTCCTGACCCGCCACCGCAATGTAGTGGCCCGTGGGGTAGGCGCGGAACACGAAGGTGCTGCGGTCGAGGTTGGGCTGTGGCCCAGGAAAGAACTGCGGGAGCTGGCGCTCGGCCCAGTCCATCATGGCCGTGGCGTCCGGCGCCCGCGGGCTGCTGGCCACGGCCGCGGAGGCCTGGCGCAGCAGCGCGGGGTTGGCCTGGGCCTGGGAGAAGTCGGCGAAGGCGGCCGGGGTGGCCACCCCGTCGGCCCCGCCGCCACACGCGGCCAGGGCCGCGCTCAGGGCCGTGGCCGCCAGCCAGGGCTGCGGATCGGGTGGCTGGACCGTTTCGGGAACAGGGGCAGGGGATACAGGCAGGGGCATGCGCAGGCTCCGGTGTGGGCGCAGCCCCTCAGTATGGCGAAGTCCCGTGCACGCAACGCCGGAACAGGCCGCGATTGACCTGCCAATTCCCGGTCTCCGAGCGGGGCCCTGCCCACCCCGGGCCCGGGCCGCGCGCACACCGTGTGCACCGTGCGCGCAGGCCTCTCGGTCGGGTCACGGCGACCGGCGGCCCAGGGCCTCACGCGAGGCCGGTCGCCGGCGCGGCGTGGCGCTGACGCGCTGGCACTCCGACGCACCTGGCCACACCTGGGCGCATCAGGGCATGGCCGGGGACGGATGGGTGGTGTGCCTGCGCCGGGCTCAGCCCTGCGCCGACTGCAGCAGCGCGCGGGTGCGCTCGGCCTCGCGCCGCGCGGCGGCGGCGAAGTCGGCCCCGGCCGAGGCGTAGAGCACGGCACGCGAGGAGTTCACCACGATGGGCGCGTCGGGCCGCCAGCCGGCCTTCACGGTGGCCGCGGCGTCGCCGCCCTGGGCACCGACACCGGGGATCAACAGCGGCAGGCTGGGGGCGAGCGCGCGCACGCGCTCGATTTCGGCC
>CAZKDU010000176.1:0-4847 GCA_964551485.1 uncultured Burkholderiaceae bacterium | reverse complement strand
GGCGCGTGCACTTGTCGCCCATGATCATGAACGTGGCTGTGCCCTTGCCGAAGCACTCGCCGATGTTCGGGCAGGAAGCCTCCTCGCAGACCGTGTGCAGCTGGTGCTCGCGCAGGATCTGCTTGATCTCGTAGAAGCGGGTGCTGGGGCTGCCGGCCCTGACGCGGATCCAGTCGGGCTTCTTGAGGGGCTCGGCGGCCTCGACCTTGATGGGGATGCGCGAGAGCTTGGCGGCAGCCTTCTGCTTGGCCGCAGGGTTGTACTGCTCAGGGCTTTGTGCGTCTCGCACGACTTCGGTCAGGCTCATGGTGGGTCAGGGCGCCAGGTAGGTGCCGAGCTTCTGGCCCAGCACCGCCGCAGCTTCATGCCAGGTGGTGGATACCCCGATTGTAGAAAGGTCCACGGTCTGCAGCCCGGCGTAGCCGCAAGGGTTGATGCGCGAGAAGGGTTCGAGGTCCATGGCCACGTTGAGCGCCACGCCGTGGTAGCAGCAGTGGCGGCTGACCTTGATGCCCAGGGCGGCGATCTTGCCCAGGCCGGCGAAGCCCTCGGCCTGCGGCGCCAGGCGGGCGTGGCCACGCGGGTCGTCCAGGCGCACGTAGATGCCGGGCGCGCCGCTGACGCGGTGGCCGGTCACGCCGAAATGCGCGAGGCTGCGGATCACCGCTTCCTCGATGCGGTACACGTACTCCTTGACGTAGTAGCCGGCGCGCTGCAGGTCCAGCAGCGGGTAGGCCACCACCTGGCCAGGGCCGTGGTAGGTCACCTGGCCGCCCCGGTTGGTTGCCACCACGGGGATGTCGCCCGGCGCCAGGATGTGCTCGATTTTGCCTGCCAACCCTTGTGTGTAAACGCTGTCGTGCTCACAAATCCATAGCGCATCGGGGGTGTCCGGGGTGCGCTCGGCGGTGAAGCGCTGCATCGCGGCGCAGGTGGCCGCGCAGTCGACCCGGCCCAGCAGCTGCGGCACCAGTGCCGGGGTGACCGGGACCGACGCGCTCAGAGCACCACCTTGACCATGGGGTGGCTGGACAGTGTGCGGTAGAGCTCGTCGAGCTGCTCGCGCGAGGTGGCGGTGATGGTCAGCGTGATGCCGAGGTAGTTGCCGCCCTTGCTGTCGCGCAGCTCGATGGTGGCGGCGTCAAAGCCCGGGTCGAACTGCTTGGCGATCATGGTCATGGCGTGCACGAAGCCATCGGCCTTGGCGCCCATCACCTTGATGGGGAACTGCGAAGGGTATTCGATCAGGCTGTCCTGGCGGCTGCCGGCGGGGGAGGGGGTGGCGGTCATGGGGTCACTTCAAGAGGCGCACGGCGGCCAAGGCGAGCCAGCCGAGTGCGAAATTGCTCAGCACCAGCCGGTGCATGCGTGCCAGCTGCACGGCCGCGGTCGGCCAGTCGCTGGCCTGCGCCGCCTGGCGCAGGCGGCGAAACGGGCCGAAGTACAGGTGGCCGAAGATCGCCACCATGGCCAGGCCCAGCACGGCCATGGCCTGCCAGCCCGCGGGCATGCGTAGGCCAGCCTGGCTCAGCAGGCCGGCGCCGGTGCTCAGCAGCACCGCGATGCACAGCCACACCGCCTGGAAGAAGCGTGCCAGCACGGCCGCCAGCAGCGGCAGGCGCTGCGACGGGGCGAGCTGAGCGATGGCCACCGGGCGCAAGGCCCAGAGCATGAAGGTCATGCCGCCTAGCCAGATGGTGGCAGCGACCAGGTGCAACAGTTTGGCAAACTCAACCATGGGGCAGACAAACGGGGCGGTAGCGTGGCTGGGCCAGTGGGCTGGGGTTCAAGCCCTGGATTGTCGACCATCCACGGCGTGTCGGCGAGGGGTTGGCGTGAGTGGGCCGGACCGGGCTTGCAGTGTGGCCGGGACCTGCACAAGCCTTGACGACTGCCGAGGGTTTATACGTATAATCGAGGGCTTTTCAAAAGTTTCGGTCTGTAAACCCGGCGTAATGCGACATGCACAAAATCATGGCCAGCCCGGCGCCTGCGACTGAAACTGAGGATGGCGAGCCGGATTACAAGCCCCTGACTGCAGAAGAGGTGCGCGACCTGCGTGCCAAGCTTCCGCAGGTGTCGCCCTGGCGGGTGGTCGCGGGTCAGGGGGTTGTCGGGAGCCTGGTGGCGCTGGTCGCCTGGGGCGTGACCGGCAACCCGCAGGTTGGCTGGTCGGCTGCCTACGGTGCCCTGGCTGTGGTGGTGCCCGCGATGTTGTTTGCGCGGGGGCTGTCCAGTCCTGTGTCTTCTGTGAATCCGGGTGCTGCGGTGTTCGGGTTCCTGCTGTGGGAAATGGTCAAGATCGCCTTGACGGTGGCAATGCTGTTTGCTGCGCCGAGGCTGGTGGCGTCACTGAGCTGGCCGGCCATGCTGGTGGGTTTGGTGGTAACAATGAAGGTGTATTGGTTGGTGCTGATCCTGGGTCGGCCCTTCCAGTCAAAACGTAGCTAAGAGACGGACAAAACATGTCGGCTGAACAAGGTCCTACCGCGGGTGAATACATCGGTCACCACTTGACGCATCTGCAAAACAAGCCGATGTCTGGGGTGATTGACTTCTCTGTGTACAACATCGATTCGATCTTCTGGTCGGTGCTGTTGGGTGTGCTTGGCAGCTGGCTGCTGTGGCGGGCTGCGCGTTCGGCCACCGCAGGTGTGCCGGGTCGTTTCCAGGCCGCCGTGGAAATTCTGGTCGAGATGGTCGACAGCCAGGCCAAGGGGATCATCCATAACGCCCAAAGCCGCCTGCTGGTGGCGCCGTTGGCCCTGACTGTGTTCGTCTGGATTTTCCTGTTGAATTCGATGGACTTCTTGCCGGTGGACCTGTTCCACGGCATCTTTGCGGTCACCGGCCTGGACCACAGCATCCACAACTTCCGTGTGGTGCCCACCGCTGACCTCTCCACCACGCTGGGCATGTCGGTGTCGGTGCTGCTGGTCTGCCTGTTCTACAACGTCAAGATCAAAGGCTTGGGCGGCTGGGTACATGAGCTGTTTGCTGCACCGTTCGGCGACAAGTGGTTCCTGTACCCGTTCAACTTCGCCATGCAGGTGATCGAGTTCGTCGCCAAGACGGTGTCTCACGGCATGCGGTTGTTCGGCAACATGTACGCTGGCGAACTGATCTTCATGCTGATCGCGCTGATGGGTGGTGCTGCTGCTGCCTCGCTGTCCGGCGTGCTGTTGCCGATCGGCCATATCCTGGCTGGTTCTGTCTGGGCGATCTTCCACATCCTGATCGTTGCGCTGCAAGCCTTCATCTTCATGATGCTGACGCTGGTCTACATTGGCCAGGCCCACGACGCGCACTGATTCCTGTTTTCCCTCTCGTTTTTTCTTCAACCGTTCTAACTTTCCTTAGGAGCATAAAAATGGAACACATCCTCGGCTTTGTTGCACTCGCCGCTGGTCTGATCATTGGTCTGGGCGCCATCGGTGCCTGTATCGGCATCGGCATCATGGGCAGCAAGTACCTGGAGTCCGCCGCTCGTCAGCCTGAACTGATGAACGAACTGCAAACCAAGATGTTCCTGCTGGCTGGTCTGATCGACGCCGCTTTCCTGATCGGTGTTGGTATCGCCATGATGTTCGCTTTCGCGAACCCCTTCGTTCTGAAGTAATCGTCCGCAACGCCAACCAGAGAAAGGTGTTGCCGTGAGCATCAACGCAACCCTGTTCGTCCAGGCGATTGTTTTCGCAATCCTGGTGTGGTTCACGATGAAATTCGTGTGGCCCCCGATTGCCAAGGCACTGGACGAACGTGCCCAGAAGATCGCCGACGGCCTCGCTGCGGCCGACAAGGCCAAGTCCGAGCTGTCCGCCGCCAACAAGCGTGTGGAAGACGAGCTGGCCAAGTCGCGCAACGAATCGGCAGCACGCCTTGCCGACGCCGAGCGTCGTGGCCAAGTCATCATCGAGGAAGCCAAGGCCCGCGCCACGGAAGAGGGCAACAAAATTGTTGCTGCTGCCCGTGTCGAAGCCGAGCAGCAAACCGTCAAGGCCCGCGAAACCCTGCGTGAGCAAGTGGCCGTGCTGGCTGTCAAGGGTGCTGAGCAGATTCTGCGCAAGGAAGTCAACGCCGGTGTGCACGCTGACCTGCTGAGCCGCCTCAAGAGCGAGCTGTAAGCACAAAGGCGGACTACATCATGGCTGAAATTGCAACCATCGCCCGTCCTTACGCCGAGGCACTCTTCAAGGCATCCCGTTCCGACTTGGGCGGCACCGCTGCCTGGCTCGACGAACTGGCCGCCATTGCTGGCAACCCGCAGCTGCTGCAGTTTGCCGACGATCCGCGCGTGAGTTCTGCTCAGGTGTTCGACGTGGTCGCGGGTGTCGCCAAATCGGCGCTGCCCGACGTGGCCAAGAACTTCCTGCGCACTGTGATCGACAACGGTCGACTGGTCGCCTTGCCCGAGATTGCAGCCCAGTTCCGCGCGCTCAAGAACGCGCAGAGCGGCTCGTCCGACGCAACGGTCTACAGCGCCTTCGCCATCGATGGCGCAGCGCTGGCTGATGTGGCTGCCGCGCTGGAACAGCGTTTTGGTCGCAAGCTCAATGTCAAGGTTGAGCTTGAGCCCGAGCTGATTGGCGGTGTGCGCGTGGTGGTGGGGGACGAAGTCCTCGACACCTCCGTCAAGGCCCGTCTGGAACAAATGAAAGTGGCGCTGACAGCTTGAGCCTGTCGGCAAACTAAAGAAAAGGAAAGAGTCATGCAACTCAATCCCGCAGAGATTTCTGAACTGATCAAGAGCCGCATTGAAGGGCTGGCCGCCAGCGCCGACATTCGCAACCAGGGCACCGTGGTGTCCGTGACCGACGGCATCTGCCGCATTCACTGCCTGTCCGACG
>CAZKDU010000175.1:0-4878 GCA_964551485.1 uncultured Burkholderiaceae bacterium | reverse complement strand
CAAGGTGATCCGCAGCGTGCACGACTTCGTGCGCCGGCGCGACCAGGCGCGCGAGCCGGTGCCGCCGCGCGCCCTGCTGGCCGCCGTCATGCCCCTGGTCAGCCTGCAGGCGCGCAAGCTCGGTGTGAAGGTCGAGACCCACCTGGCCGAGGACCTGCCCGAGGTCTGGTGCGACCGCACCATGGTCGAGCAGGTGCTGCTGAACCTGGCGCGCAACGGCATGCAGGCCATGGAGCACGTGCCCTCGGCCGACCGGGTGCTGACCCTGGAGGTGCGGCGCGCGCCGCGCAACGAGCGCACCGCCGAGCACCCGGGCTGGGTCGAGTTCAGTGTGGCCGACCTGGGCAGCGGCGTGCCCGAGGAGGTGGCGGTGCAGCTGTTCACGCCGTTCTTCACCACCAAGGCCGAGGGCATGGGCCTGGGCCTGAGTCTGTGCCGCACCGTGGTCGAGCAGCATGGGGGATTCCTCGGGTTCGGCCCCAACATGCCGCGCGGTACCATTTTCCGGTTCACGCTGCCGGCCGATGGCCCGGCGCCCGCCCCGGCCACCGCCGACCCTGCCCCGACCCCTGCCCCCGCCTGACATGCAGCCCGCCCCCGATGCCCTGGTCCACCTGGTGGACGACGACGCCGGCGTGCGCGAGGCCCTGGCCTGGCTGCTGCGCTCGCGCCGCCTGCTCAGCGAGGGCCACGACAGCGCCGAGGCCTTCCTGGCGCGGCTGGGTGCGGGCTTCGCGCCGCGCCAGCCCTGCTGCCTGTTGCTGGACGTGCGCATGCCCGGGCTGAGCGGGCTGGCCTTGTTCGAGCAGCTGATCGCGCGCGGCCTGACCGAGGCCATGCCGGTGATTTTCTTGACCGGCCACGCCGACGTGCCGACCGCGGTGGACGCGGTCAAGCGCGGTGCCTTCGATTTCTGCGAGAAGCCGTTTTCCGACAACGCCCTGGTGGACCGCGTCGAGCAGGCGCTGGCGCGCTCGGCCGAGGTGCTGGGCCGCCAGCGGGCTCAGCTCGGTCTGCAGGTGCGGCTGCAGGAGCTGACCGAGCGCGAGCGCGACGTGATGCGCCTGGTGGTCGAGGGCCTGCCCAACAAGCTGATCGCCGACCAGCTTGAGATCAGTGTGCGCACGGTCGAGGTGCACCGCGCCCGCGTGTTCGACAAGATGGCCGTCAAGTCGGCCGTCGAGTTGACCAATTTGCTGCGAAATTAATAGCAAACAGTGCAGCAATGGCAAGGGCTGGCGCTATTTTTCCTTCGTGTCCTGGGGCGGCGGGTCGCGCGGTGGCGGCTCCCCGCGCTGGCGCCCCGAGAACATGGTCCACCAGACGATCAGCACCAGCACCAGCAAGGCGCCCAGCGCCTCGAGCAGCAGCAAACCCATGAACCGACTCCTGTGGCGTGTGGCAAGGCCCTGGATTGTAGGAAGCCTGGCGCTGCTCGGGGCCGTGGCCGCGCTGGCGGCCCCGCCGCCGGCCGGCGAGCGCAGCCGCTGGGTGCCGGTGGACTGGGCCGATCTGCCCGGCTGGGCCGACGACCCGCTGTACGACGCCTGGGCCGCCTGGCTGCGCGGCTGCGAACGCGGGCCCACACCGCCCCCGGCCCTGGCCGCGCACTGCCCCGAGGTGCGGCGCCTGAGCCTGGCCAGCGCCGACGAGCAGCGCGCCTGGCTCATGGCGCAGTGGCAGCCCTACCGCCTGGAAACCCCGCAGGGCGCGGCCGAGGGCCTGCTGACCGGCTACTTCGAACCCCAGCTCGAGGCCACGCGCCAGCCCCAGCCCGGCTTTGCCGTGCCGCTGTACCGCCCGCCCGCGGCGCTGAGCGGGCCGCGCCGCAGCCCGTGGTACACACGCCAGGAGATCGACACCCTTCCCGCCGCCCAGGCCGCGCTGCAGGGCCGCGAGATCGCCTGGCTGGCCGACCCGGTCGACGCGCTGGTGCTGCACATCCAGGGCTCGGGCCGGGTGCGCATCACCGAGGCCGACGGCCGCCAGCGTGTCTGGCGCCTGGCCTTTGCCGCTGCCAACGAGCAGCCCTACAAAAGCGTGGGCCGCTGGCTGCTCGACCAGGGCCTGGTGCGCGAGGCCTCGTGGCCGGCCATCAAAGCCTGGGCCGCGCAGAACCCGCAGCGCCTCAACGAGCTGCTCTGGAGCAACCCGCGCTACGTGTTCTTTCGCGAGGAGGCCCTGCCCGAGGTCGACACCGGCGGCGGGCCGCGCGGTGCCCAGGGCGTGGCGTTGACGCCGGGCCGCTCGATCGCCGTGGACCCGGCCAGCATCCCCTACGGCACGCCGGTGTGGCTGGCCTCCAGCGGGCCCACGGCCAGCCTGCGCAAGCTGGTGCTGGCGCAGGACACCGGCAGCGCCATCGTGGGCGCGGTGCGCGCCGATTACTTCACCGGCACCGGGCCCGAGGCCGCCGAGCTCGCGGGCCGGCTCAAGCAGCCGCTGCGGCTGTGGGCCCTGTGGCCGCGCTGAAGCGCCCCGCACGCTGACCGGACACCCCGGGCGCCCAGGTCCTGCGCTGCGCTCCCCAAAAAAGAGGGCGGCTGCGCCGCAGCGCCGCCGCCCAATCCAGGGACACTTGATTCTTGTTGTCTGCACGCGGCGCGCGGGCCCGTGCGGGCCGCGCGCGCGGCGCTTTACAGGCCGATGATGCCGCCGTCGTCCTTGGTGATGGCCAGGGTGGCCGAGCGGGGGCGGGCGTTGGCGCCGCCCGGTCCGTAGGCGGTCACGCCGCCACCGTTGCCGGGCCAGTGGCTCTCGAACTTGGTGGGGTCGCCGATGTTGGCGCTGCTGGTGTTCTCGCCCGGGTGCTGGATGTTGATGAACAGCACCCTGCCGTCCGGCGACTCGGCCACGCCCGTGACCTCGGCCCCCTTGGGGGCGGTCAGGAAGCGCTTGAGCTTGGTGTCGCCGAGCTTCTTGCCGACGCGGGTGGTGATGCTCACGTCGCTGGTCACGGCGCTGTTGGGGCTGCCGTTGGGTTTGTTGACCACGGTCACGCTGCCGCCGTCACCCAGCGTGCCCGGCAGCGCAGCCAGCAGCATGCAGTTGGTGACGTCGGTGTAGGTGTTGTCGTCGGTCTCGATCCACAGGATGCCGCTGGCGCGCGAGAACCAGCAGCCGTCGGGCTTGGACAGGTCGTTGGCGTCGCTCAGGCCCGAGAGGTTGACGTTGGCCTGGTAGTTGACGTCGTCCAGGCCGGTGTCGGCCTTGGCCTGGGCGCCGAACAGGAAAATGTCCCAGGCAAACGTGGTGGCACTGGCGTCGTCGCCGGTTTCGCGCAGGCGCATGATGTGGCCGTTGATGTTGCCCTTCTGCGCGGTGCTGCCCTTGTTGTCGAGCCAGTAGCGTGGGTTGGCCGCGTCCAGACCGGGGTTGGGGTTGTTGTTGCTGCTGGTGCCGGTGTTGCCGCGGTCCGGGTTCTCGGTGCAGGTGATGTAGACCTCGCCGGTGGCCGGGTTCACCGCGGTCCATTCGGGGCGGTCCATCTTGGTGGCGCCGGCGGCGTCGGCGGCGATGCGCGCGTTCACCAGCACGTCGGCTAGGCTGGCGAAGGCGTAGCCGGCATAGCCCGATACGGCGCTGTTGCCCAGGTCCAGCTTGACCCAGGTGCCGCTGCCGTCGGCGTTGAACCGGGCGGCGTACAGAGTGCCGCTGTCCAGGTACTTGTCACCGGCGGCCAGGCCACCGGTGGCGTCGGCCGCGCTCCAAGCCGCGCTGGAGACAAACTTGTAGATGTACTCGCCGCGCGAGTCGTCGCCCATGTAGAAGGCCAGCGGCCGGCCCACCACAGGGTTGCTGGGCCAGGCGCCTTCGTGGGCGAAGCGGCCGAGTGCGGTGCGCTTGCGCGGCGCGGCGGTTGGCGCGAAGGGATCGATCTCGACCACCCAGCCGTAGGTGTTGACGGCGTTGCGGAAGTCGTCGCTGCCGTCGGCCGAGGTGCCGGTCTTGCTGGTGTTCCAGCGGCTGAACTCGGTGCTGGCGGTGTCGGCCGGCACCACGCTGGTCCAGCGGTTGTTGCCGGCGTTGCCCGGGCGCAGGCCGACGCGCAGCAGGCTGGTGTTGTCCTTGGCGCTGCGGGCCGTGTCGTCACCGGTCACGCGCTGGAAGTAGCCGGCCCAGTTCTCCTCGCAGGTCAGGTAGGTGCCCCAGGGCGTGTAGCCGTTGGCGCAGTTGTTGATGGTGCCGCGCGTCTGGGTGCCGGCGGGCGAATACACGGTCTTCACGAAGTCGGTGCCGCGCACCGGGCCGTTGAGGTCCATGGGCGTGCGCGCGGTGATGCGGCGGTTGAAGGTCGAGGCCTTGTTCAGCGCGAACTTGCCGCCGGTCTTGCGCATTTCCACCACCGAGACGCCGTGCGCCTCGATCTCCTTGAGGGCCTCGGCCTCGGGGCGGGCGCCGCTGCTGGCGTTGGTCTGGCCGTTGGGGTGCATGAACAGCACCGTGCCGGCGATGTTCTCGTGGTTCATGACCAGCAGCGCGCGGTCGCTGCTGCTGAAGTCGGCGCGCAGGCCATCGGCGCTCAGGCCGTAGTACTGGATGCCGTCGTGGTGGTCGCCGCTGCGCCGGGCGAAGTTGTCGTCGGTGCCGTCGTTCTTGTAGTCGCCCACGGCCGGGTCGATCGAGTCGCCTGTGGCGTAGACCACGGTGGCGGTGTAGCCGGCGGCCAGGCTGACCTGGTCGAGCAGGTTCTTGCCGACGGCGTTGAAGCCCAGCACCTTTTCAGCCGGCGCGGGGGCGGGTGCAGAGGTCGGGGCGGGCGTGGGGGCCGGTGCCGGCGCGGCGGCGGCGCTGTCGCTGCCACCGCCACAGGCGCTCAGGCCGAGCACGCTGAAGCCGGCGCTGGCCATGGCGCCGACGCCGCTGCGCAGCAGGTGG
>CAZKDU010000174.1:0-4892 GCA_964551485.1 uncultured Burkholderiaceae bacterium | reverse complement strand
CAGCGGCCGGCCGGCGCCCAGCGCGTCCTTGACGCGCTTGAGCGCGCGACTGTCCTCGGCCAGGCTGTAGTGCACCAGCACCTCGGCCTCGCCCTCAGCCTGCAGGCCGTCGAGCATGCGCTGCACCCGCAGCGGCTGGCCGGCCAGCACCGCCTCGGAGAGCTTGAAGACGTCGTAGCGCGCCACGTTGAGGACCGCCGCCTCGACCTGGGCCTGGCTCAGCTCGCCCGGCGGGTGCAGCAGGGCCAGCTTCTGGATCTCCTGGTGCGCGGCCAGCAGGTTGCCCTCGACCCGGTCGGCAAAGAACTGCAGGGTGCGCTGGCCGGCCTCGCCGGCGGCCACGCGCTGGTCCTGGCGCGCCAGGCGCTGGGCGATCCAGGCCGGCAGCGCCGGCCGCTCGATGCCGTCCACCTGCACGCAGGCGCCATGGCCTTCGAGCGCCATGAACCAGGCGCTGGCCTTGGTGGCCTTGTCCAGGCGCGGCAGCAACACCAGCAGCAGGGTGTCGGGGTTGCCAGCCGCGCCGGCGGCCAGCTGCTGCAGGGCCACGCTGCCGTCCTTGCCGGGCTTGCCCGAGGGGATGCGGATTTCCACCAGCTGGCGCTCGGCGAACAGGCTCAGGCTGCCGCTGGCGGCGAGCACCGCGCCCCAGTCGAAGTGCGCGCCCATGACCACATGGGTGCTGCGCTCGGTGTGGCCCTGGGCCCGGGCGGTGGCACGGATGGCGTCAGCCGCCTCCTGCAGCAGCAGCGGCTCGTCGCCGTGCAGGGTGTACAGGGACTTCAGCCCGCGCGCCAGGTGGCTGTCGAGCTGGGCGGGGGCGATCTGCATGGGGCGAGTTTACGCGGCCAGGCGCAGCGGACCGCCGCCGGGCCGGCCGCGCCAGCGCGTGTCCAGCCGCAGCGTCAGGCAGCAGGCAGCGCCGCCCGAGCAGCCGAACGCACCGAGCGGCACCACATGCACCCGGTAGCCGCGCGCCTGCAGCTGCGCGCGCAGCGCCGGCGAGCAGTGGCACAGCACCACGTCGCGCCCCAGGCAGACCGCGTTGGCGCCCAGGTGCTCGGCGTCCTCGGCCGGCACGGTCAGCAGCTGCGGGCCGAGCACGGCGTGCAGCAGGGCCTGGCCCTCGGCGCTGAAGGCGCCGGGCACGTGCAGCACCTCGCCACCCGAGAGCAGGCACAGGCAGGTGTCGAGGTGGTAGAAGCGCGGGTCGACCAGGGCCAGCGACAGCGTGGGCACACCGAACACCCGGCGCACGCAGTCCGCGGCCTCGGGGCTGGAGCGCGGGCCGTGGCCCATCCACATGAGCCCGCGCCGGGCGTCGAACAGGGCGTCGCCCGCGCCCTCCAGGTACACGCCCTCGGGCAGGTGGTGCACGGCGTCGATCTCGCCGCGCTGGCGCAGCCGCTCGAACAGGCGCTCGCCGTGGGCCTGCTCGCCGGCGCGCTCGGGGTGGCGGTAGCGCGCCAGCAGGGCCTGGCCGTCGAGCACCACGGCGCTGTTGGCGGTGAACACCAGGTCGGGCCAGCCCGGGGCCGCCGGCATCAGGCTGATGTGCGCGCCCAGGGCCTCGTAGCGGGCCTTGAGCGCGGCCCAGCCCCGGCGTGCGTCGCGCGACAGGCGCCGCGCGTCGAGCGACCAGCGCACCGGGTCCATCCAGGGGTTGATGCGGTAGGTCACCTCGAAATGGTCGGGCGGGCTCATCAGCAGGTGCGGGGGTGGGTCCGCCGGCGCCTGCCCCGGGTCCGCCGAGGCGCGGCCGGGCAAGGGGGTGGGCGTCAGCCCCTCGGGTGCTCCTGATTTGATAGCAACACCCCCAGCAAAATCAAGGGCCACGGCCGAAAATGCCTCCACGGCCTGGTCGATCTGGGTGCGTGTGATGGTGAGCGGCGGGGCGAAGCGGATCACGGTCTCGTGGGTGTCCTTGGACAACACGCCGCGCGCGGCCAGGCGCTCGACCATGGCGCGCGCGCTGGCCCGCGCCGGGTCGATGTCGACCCCGACCCAGAGGCCGCGGCCGCGCACCGCGCGCACCAGGCCCGGGTACAGCGCCTGCACCGCGCGCAGGCGCTGCAGCAGGTGGGCGCCGAGCACGGCGCTGCGTGCCACCAGCTGCTCGTCCTCGAGCACCCGCAGGGCCTCCAGGCCGACGGCGGCGGCCAGGGCGTTGCCACCGAAGGTGGAGCCGTGGCTGCCCGGGGTGAACACGTCCATCACGGCGCGGTCGGCCAGGAAGGCGCTGACCGGCAGCAGGCCGCCGCCCAGGGCCTTGCCGAGCACCAGGCCGTCCGGGCGGATGCCCTCGTGCTCGAAGGCGAACCAGCGGCCGGTGCGGCCCAGGCCGGACTGCACCTCGTCGAGGATGAGCAGCACCCGCTCGCGCGTGCACCAGTCACGCAGATCGGCAAAAAACCCCTTGGGCGGCAGCACGATGCCGGCCTCGCCCTGGATCGGCTCGACCAGCACGGCGCAGGTGTGGGCGCCGGCGGCGGCGCGCACGCTGGCCATGTCGCCGAAGTCGAAGTGGCGGAAACCCGGCGTGAAGGGCCCGAAGCCGGCGCGGTAGTCGGGTTCGCTGGAGGCGCTGATGACGGTGGTGGTGCGGCCATGGAAGTTCTGCCGCGCCACCAGGATCTCGGCCTGCCCGTCGGGGATGCCCTTGACCCGGTGGCCCCAGCGCCGCGCCGCCTTGATGGCGGTCTCCACCGCTTCGGCGCCGGTGTTCATGGGCAGGGCGCGCTCGAAGCCGGCCAGGGCGCACAGCGTCTCCAGAAAGGGGCCGAGCGTGCGGCCATGGTAGGCGCGCGAGGTCACGGCCACCTGCTGCAGCTGGGCCTGGGCCGCGGCGACCACGCGCGGGTGCAGGTGGCCGTGGCTGACGGCAGAGTAGGCGCTCATCATGTCCAGGTACTCGCGGCCCTCGACGTCCCAGACCTGGCAGTCGCGCGCGTGGTCCACCACCACCGGCAGCGGGTGGTAGTTGGGGGCGCAGACGCGCGCCTCGGTGTCGATGAGGGTCCGGGTGGCTGCGGCCGCGCCGGGGGTGTGGGGGGCGGGGGCGGAGGTAGGGGTCATGGCCGGCTCCTGAAGCGTGCCTTCAGTCTAGGCAGGCCGGCGCAGCGGCAGCGGTGCAAAACGCGGGGCGTGGCGGCGCGCTCGGGCGCTGGCGCGGGCCCTGCACTTCCGAATCGGAAGTCAGCCCCGGGCTGATGGGTCCAGGGCCTCGGGCAGGGGAAAGCCGCCGAACTCCTTGACGGTCTGCAGCTCGGTGTTGGTCATGATGCGCTCGATGCCCAGGGCCACGTCGTCGAGCCAGGCGCCGCTGAGCTCGCGGTAGTGCGCCAGGTCGCGGCAGGCCAGGCGCACCAGGTAGTCGTAGCGGCCGCTGATCAGGTGGCAGGCCACCACCTCGGGCGTGGCCAGCATGCGCGCCTCGAAGCGCTGCACCGTGGCCTGGCGCTGGTCCTTCAGGGCGATTTCGGCAAACACCACCACCTGGGGTTCGAGCACCGCGCGCCGCACCAAGGCGCGGTAGCCCTCGATCCAGCCCTCGGCCTCGAGCCGGCGCACGCGGTTGAGGGTGGCGCGCGCCGACAGATGCACCTGCTCGGACAGGGCCTGAACCGTCGCCCGACCGTCGCGCTGCAGCAGGGCCAGCAGGCGCAGGTCGGTGCGGTCCAGCGGGGCCATGGCGGGCGTGGCGGCGGGGTCAGCTCACAGCTCGCGCACCGCCGCCAGCCGGCGCATGACCTGCTGCACCAGGTCGGTCTGCATGTCGCGGTAGAGCATCAGCTCCTCGGCCTCCTTGGCCAGGGCGCTGGTTTCGTTGTAGCTGATGTCGCGCTGCTGCAGCAGCTCGGTGTCGGGGATCAGGTCCTTGCCCTGCGGGGTGCGCAGGCGGAACTTGAAGCGGGTGCGCAGCTGCATCTCGCGCACCTGGCCGGCCGCGCTGCGGCCCACGATGACGCGCTCGCGCTGGTCGGTCAGCACCTCCAGCACGGCCTGGGCGCCAGCCATCTGGCGCGCGTCGGTCAGCACCTGCACCTTGCCGGTGGCGGCAATGCTGGCCTTGAGCTCGTTGCCCAGGGCGCTGGTGGCCGAGCCCGCATACAGGCTGCTGAAGGCGAAGTCGGGCGCCTGCCGCAGCTGGAAGCCGCAGGCGGCCAGGCCGAGCACGGCGGGCGGCAGGACCAGGAGCAGGCGGCGGCGCATGGCTCAGACCACCACGTTGACCAGGCGCCCGGGCACCACGATCACCTTCTTGGGCGGCGCGCCCTCGGCCTGCTTGAGGAAGGCCTCGCTGGCCAGGGCCGCGGCCTCGATGGCGGCGCGGTCGGCCTGGGCCGGCACGGTGATGGCGCCGCGCAGCTTGCCGTTGACCTGCAGCATGAGCTCGATCTCGTCCTGCACCAGGGCGGCATCGTCCACCTGGGGCCAGGGGGCGTCGAGCAGCTCGCCGGCGCTGGCGGCGTAGCCGAGCTCGGCCCACAGGGTGTGGGTGATGTGCGGGCAGGCCGGGTAGAGCACGCGCAACAGGATGCCGAAGCACTCGGCCAGGGCGGCGTGGTGGTCCGCACCCTCGGGCAGCTTGGCGTCTTCCAGCGTGTTGAGCATCTTCATCACGGCCGAGACCACCGTGTTGTACTGCATGCGCTCGTAGTCGTAGCGGGCCTGGCGCAGCACGTTGTGGATGTCGCGGCGCAAGGCCTTGGCCTGCGCGCTGGCGGCCGCCGCGGCCTGCGCGCCCGCAGCCAGGCCGGCGCGCAGCGCAGCCTCGTGCTTGGCTGCGAAGGCCCAGACGCGGCGCAGGAAGCGGTAGCTGCCCTCGACCGCGGCGTCGTTCCACTCCAGCGTGGCCTCGGGCGGAGCGGTGAACATGGTGTACAGGCGCG